>JADFPM010000095.1 GCA_022562335.1 Chloroflexota bacterium | reverse complement strand
CCCACCGAGATCGTGAAACGGGTCATCGGCATGTCCGTCGATCCGGGAAATCCCGATGACGTCTATGGCGCCATCGAAGTGGGCGGCCTGGTAGCCAGCCGGGACGGCGGCGAAAATTGGGAGTCGGCCACCGAAGGCCACTACACCCGATTGGGGCCGGTGGACCTCCACGGCGTTCAGGTGAACCCGTCGGCGCCGGGGCTGGTGTTCATCATCACCCAACTGGCCATGTTCCGCAGCCGCCAGAGGGGAAGCCACTGGGAGTTCGTGCCCCTGGAGGAGATGTTCCCCGGCGGAAGCTATTGCCGGGGCCTCACGGTAGCCCCCGACGACCCAAAAACCATGTACCTGGCGGCGGGCGCAGGAGGAGGCAGCGCACCTCCAGGCACCGTGGACGAGGGTATCTTGGTGCGTAGCCAGGACAGCGGCGAGACGTGGGAGCGCATGGACCTGGGCGAGACCGTCCCCAGCCGCATGTTCCAGGTCGCCATCGACCCGGCGGCCCCTTCCCACATCTATTGCTGCACCAGGGACGGCCAGGTCTTCAGCAGCGGCGACAGGGGCGAATCATGGAGCCAGAGCCAGGTCCCCGGGGAGATGTCGCGGACCCATCACGTTTACCCCATGGTCTGCGGATAAGGGGTAGCGCCCAGCTTTTAGCACTCAGCGTTCAGCGAACTTGCGGGGGCGGCGAACAAACGTTGGCCGCCCTTGGCGTGACCGGCTTGCGGCCAGCTATCTGGCCTCATTTTGGCCACAATACTGCGGAGGGATCTAACAGCGACATGGCGATCAACCGGGCAACTTTCCACATCTCCAATGACCATCTGGAAGAGATGGTGTTGGACAAGGTAGACCTACCAAGTGAATTCTCGGTGCACCAGATGGTGCGGGAGGGTTTGCTGGACAACCAGACCATGGCCGAGCAAGGGTTTCCCGGTAATACCGAAGAGCGTTTTCGCGAGGCAGGACGAATCACCGGATTCCTTCGAGAATTCGGTCCCACCACCAATATGCAGGCTCAGGACGGGTTTAATTTCCTGGGCGCCACCGTGGCCCACCTGTTCGACCACCCCGACAAAGTCTTGGCCTGGATGCACGACATATTCATCAAGGATTTCGAGCAGAACGTGGGCGAACGGGTGGGAGAAGACCACCAGTTGGTCTCGGTAAAACAGCTGGAGATAGATGGTTTCTACGATGAGGCGGTGGCCCTCAAGGTATTGCAGGGCGGACCTTCGGGCCTGGTCTCATCGACGGTGATCGACTTCCGGTTGGGCCGCCTGCTGGGCGTAGCCTTCGTGGCCACGGTGGGCGATCACGAACGGCTGGAACTGGCCACCGAGTTGGGCATAGCGCTGGAAAAGCGCATGGTAGGGGTGGTCTTGGGGAGCTGAGAGTGATCCCGGTCCCCTGAGCACTCAAGAGCCTTCTTATTCACCAGCCCACTCCAACCAAGCTGCTCTAGCCGAGGCCCACCGGTTAGCGCAAGTCCTTCAGGACGGCGGCACACCCCTACCCCCTCGTCCCCAACTCCCGCCGCAGGAACTCCTTGGCGGTGTGGACAGGGACGGCCATCCCCACCTGGGGACCGGCCATCATGGCGCAAATGCCCACCAACCGGCCCTGGGCGTCCACCAAGGGACCGCCGGAGTGGCCCGGACGCAGGCAAAGCCCCACGGCGATCCATTCCCGTCCCTCCACACTCGATTCGGTTTCGGGCAAGTCGGCCCCCCAACCGATGACCGCGCCACCGGTGGCGGCGCCGGCCACCCCCCATGGATGTCCCAGGGCCATCAACCATTGGCCGGGTTCGAGACCCCTGGAATCCCCCAACTCAACCGGCGTCAGCCCGCCTGCCTCCCCTGTTATATCCCCAGTGACCTCGATCGAAAGGGCTGCCAGGTCTTGGGCGGTGTCCTGGGCCAACAAACGGGCCGGGTGAGTGGAGCCATCGGGCAACGTCACCGTCAGATCGTCACCGGCACGGCGGCCTCCGCCCGCGCCGGACACCACGTGGGCGTTGGTGATGATGAGTCCATCGGAATGCCATATGCTGCCCGCGCCAAATCCCCGGCCTCCGGCGCTGACCCGGACCAGGCTTTGGCCCGCCCGTTCCACCACGTCCCCCATATCCTCATTCAATCGTTCCAGCAATGCGGACACGACCTACCCCCTATGACCCTTGCTGATGACCGGCGGTTATTCTTCCTCCGCCGGCGCCACCTGCAACTCCAACAGTGATCCCGCGCGGATGATCTTCACCGGCAGGTCCTTTCCGGCCTGCTCGCCGCTGAGAATGGCCATCAGATCGTCCAACTGCCGCACCGGACGGCCACCCAAGGACACGATGGTGTCTCCCAGGAACAGCCCTCCGGATTCCGCCGGACTGCCCGGCTCCACCGACAGCAACAACAATCCGGTCTCCTGGCCCAATTCATCCGCCATGGGTTGGGGCAGGCGGGTAGGCTGCAAACCCACGCCAAGACGGGCCCGCCGCACCCTTCCGTGGGCCAGCAGGGCGTCCACCACCCGCACCAGCGTCGGCACCGGCACCGTCAGAGACACGCCTCGCAGCAGGGCCGACGTGTTAAGTCCCAAGATGCGGCCCGAGACGTCCACCAAAGGCCCGCCGGAAAAACCGGGATACATCACCGTGTCGGTCTGCAGGTACCGGTCGACGCTGCCGCCGGCGGGAGTGCGCCATTCCTTGCCCAAAGCTCCGATGATCCCCATGGTGGCCCGGACGTTGCGGCCCGGACGGCCCAGGGCCAAGACCATGTGGCCCACCCGCAGGCCATCGGGGCCGGCGAACTTCGCCGAGTCCGCGGCGGGGACGTCCAGCCGAAGCACGGCCAGATCGGTGGCGGGGTCCCTGCCGGCCAGTGTCGCAGAGACTGCCTCGCCGCCGGGAAGTCCCACCATGATATTCTCGTCCCGCTCAACCACATGGTGGGCGGTCACCACCACTCCCGGCTGGGTCCAAATTATGCCGCTGGCGGGCAGCCGGTCTCTGGCCTCCACCCTGACCACGCCCAGACCGCCCTTTTCGGCCACATCCGCCAAATCGTTGGAAAAACTCGCCAATATCTCAGCCATGATTCTCCTGCCTCCGGGTCGCCCGCCGGGTTGAATCTAGCCCTTCTCCGGCAGAGGCAATCCATTTATCTAAGAATAAAGGAGTATAGGGAACATGAACCGACCCATTTGGGTAGGCTGGCGCCCGGCAATATGGTGGGGTCGATGCTGGATAAGTGCCTGATCAGAGGAGTATCAGTCCCATGCGCGCGGCCTGGGCGACGGCCTCGGTGCGGCTTTGGGCGTTGAGCTTTCCCAATACACCGTTGACGTGGAACTTGACCGTGTTCTCGCTGATGCCCATCCGGTCCGCGATGGCCTTGTTGGTCAGACCGCCGGCCAGCAGGCGGAGGGCCTCCAATTCGCGGGGTGTCAATTGGACGGATTCGGCGCCTAAACCCCGTCCTCCCGGAATGACCGGTGACAGCGCCGGGTCCAGAACGGTGAGGCCTTGATGCACCGCTGCCAGGGCTGAATATATCCGCTCGGGACCGGCATCCCGCAGAATCAGGCCCCTGGCTCCCGCGGACCAAGCTCCAGCGGCGTTGGCCGCATCGGCCATCAGGGCCAAAACCGGGGGCGCGTCATCGGGCAGGGCAGCCAGGTCTTCCAGGGCGGTGGCCGGGTCCCAAGCCAGGTCCCAGATCAATACGTCGGGGCGGTAGGCTTCAATCTCGGGAGCCAGGTCCGGGGTCAACCCAACCTGGCCCACAATGATCAAGCCGGGTTGTTGGGCCAATTGAGCCGCCAGACCAGCCCTGGCCAGCGCGTCCCCGGCCACGACTAAAACCCGCAGGCCCCCCAGACCGGTCACGGCTCAGGACCCGCCGGTCACTCCGCCAACAGGCGGACCACCTCGTCGGCCACCTGGGAGGTCGTCGCATTTCCCCCAAGATCGGGGGTGATGACTTTGCGCTCGTTGAGGCAGCGAGCCACCGCGCCGTCCACCTTCTGGGCCGCTTCATGCTCGCCCAGGTGGTCCAGCATCATGGCCACCGCCGAGATGGTGGCCAGGGGATTGGCTATCCCCTTGCCGGTGATGTCGAAGGCGGCCCCGTGGACCGGCTCAAACATGGATGGATGCCGTCGCTCCGGGTTGATGTTGGCGCTGGGGGCCAGGCCCATGCTGCCGGTGATCACCGCCGCTATGTCCGACAGGATGTCGGCGAACAGATTGGAAGCCACCACCACGTCGAACTCCTCGGGCCAGCGGACAAAGTCCATACACGCCCGGTCCACCAACAACGACTCGGTCTCAATGCTGGGAAACTCGGCCGCCACTTCCCGGAACACCTCGTCCCAAAAAACCATGCCAAAGGCCTGGGCGTTGGACTTGGTGACGGAAGTGACCTTGTTCTTCTTGTTTCTACGCACGCAATATTCGAAGGCGGCGCGGATGATCCGCTCGGTGCCGCGGCGGGTGAAAACGTTGGTCTGGATCACCGTCTCATGGGCGGTGCCCGGGTATAGACGTCCGCCGATGGGGGCGTATTCGCCCTCGGTGTTCTCCCGGAAGATGACCAGGTCCACGTCGCCGGCCTTCTTTCCAGCCAGGGGAGACTTGACGCCGGGGTATAGGTAGGCCGGGCGGATGCACACCCCCTGGTCGAAGCTGCGCCGCATGGGCAGCAACAGCCCGTGCAGGGTGATGTGGTCGGGGATGTTGGGATCGCCCACCGCCCCGAAGAGGATGGCGTCGTGGGCGGCAAGCTGCTCGATACCGTCATCGGGCATGAGATTGCCCGTCTCCCGGTAGTAGTCCGACCCCCAGGGGAATTCGGTGCAGGTGAAGCTGAGGCCGGGATTGGACCCGGCAACCGCGTCCAGCACCTTTCGGCCCTCGGATATGACCTCCGGTCCCACGCCGTCGCCGGCTATCACCGCTAGTTTGTAATCAGGCATTTTTTACTTCCTCAATATTTAGAAACGATCTTAAATCCTGTTTATCCAAGATGGACCATTCTTGATGGACCATCCTTCGACGAGCTCAGGACGAACGGGCGGAAGGAACCTCCTACGTTTCGTGGTGAGCTCGTCGAACCACCTTTTAACGTGGTTGCTCGATGGTCACCCAGCTGCCCGCCGGGGTTTCTCCTCCACCCGCCGGATACCACCGGCCAATAGGCGGAAGTGTTGCACCGATTCGGCCTGGGGGAAGGCTTTTTGGGCCTGTTTGTACACCGACAGGCCCCGGCGCTTACGGGCATCCAGCAACACGCCGATCATGGTGCCGCTGTGGGCCACGTTGACACCCACGGCCCCGGCCTCCTCCGCGAATTCCATCACCTGGGGGAGCTCCGGCTTGAGAAGCACCTGCTGCCCGGACCGGGCGCTGATGGACGCTCCCTGGCCCACCAGGGCCGGGTCGCAATTCAGTATGCCTGACCGCACCAAATCCAAGGCCTCTTTCGTTTCAGGGGCAACGGATTCCCACGCCTCGCGCCTGTCCGCTTGGTTGAACCTCAGGGTGTCCACGGTACCGCCGAAATCCAGCGCCACCAATTCCATGGGCGGAGGCGCTCCCAGCACTTCCATCTTTGTCCCTTCCCGGTGATCGAACACGGTCAGGCCGGGGAACATCACGCCGTCGGTGGGCTCAACGGAGAGGGCCAGGCGGGCCACGTCCTGGGGTGGCAACTCCTGACCCAAGGCCATCCCCGTGGCGGCGATGGCAGCGGCCACGTCGGCGCTGCTGCTGCCCAGGCCCTTGCTTCTGGGGATGGGATTGTCGACCGAGACGTGGACCCTCAAATCCTCCCTGTTCAGATGGGCCAGCGTGGCTTTAACGGCGGCGGCAGTTTTGGGGCAGGATTCGGGTGCGTCGACGCCGGGACCGCCGGCAGATACCTCACCGGCGAATATCTCAACCGAGACCGTGGCGAAAAAATCCACCGGGCAAGAGACGAGAAAATACCCGCCTTCCAACAAGCCCTGGACCAACTCGCCGCAGGTACCGGGGACGCGCACCGCCGCGGCGCCCAGGAAGCCCGGCTGCTGACCGTCGCCCCCGCCCCGGATGCTTCGCCGCTGCGGCTGGCTCAGCATGACATTTTCTTTAGTTCAGTTGAACGCATCTTTATACCAAATAGCCGGGATGCGGGCATGGTTTAGCCGGCCCCTTTGGGGTTTTTTATTTCCATCGGGATCCCCGCCACCACCAGGTAGACCCGTCCCGCCGCGGCGGCTATCCGCTGGTTGACCAACCCCAGCAGGTCTTGAAACCGGCGGCCCAGGGGTTCCGGCGCCACCAGGCTCAGCCCAACCTCGGCGCTGACCATGATGATCGCCGCCGCCGAACCCTTTGCGGTATCCAGCAGATCGTCCAGCGCTCCTAACGTCATTGATTCCAGCCGTTCTTTGCTCTCGTCTTCGTGTTCGATCAACATGTTGGCGACCCACACGTCGATGCAGTCGATTATGACCGCGCCCGCCTTTGCACCAGGCGGGGCATCACAGGCGGCCTTCAACCCGCCGGCCAGGTCCAGGGGCTCTTCCACGGTGACCCAGTGGGAAGGCCGCCCCTGGCGGTGGAGATGGATACGCTGCTCCATCTCGGCGTCTATCGCCATGCCGGTAGCCAGGTAGGCCGTGGGCAGGTCCAAGGACTTCACCAGGCCCTCGGCGAAGGCGCTTTTCCCCGACCGGATACCGCCCATGACCAGGGTTAGCTGGGTGGCATTCACCCTGAAGCTCCCCCTGAAGCTCCCCCGCAAGATTCGCCGGATGAATCAATCTGGTCTTGAAGGTCCCGGTGGCGGGATAGCCCGGTCATTTCGTACACCAGGTCCATATTCAAGGCGGACCTCACCCAGTCGGCCAGCTTATCGTATTCCCCATCCATGGCGGCATCTTGGGCGGCAGGAGGCAAACTGACACCCTTTGCTTTGGCCAGATTTTGAAGGACTGCCCGCCGCAGCCCGCCGTTGTGGAAAAGCCCGTGGATGTAGGTGCCCAGCACCCGGCCCGAGGCATCCAAAAGCCCTTCTTGGGCCGTTTCTGCGGTCACCGGAACGTCGGAGCGGTCATCCACGATAAATGGGGCTCGCAGCCCTTCTCCCGTAGCCTCTCCAGTGGAACGGCCCATATGTATCTCGTAGCCGGTGATCTCGGCTCCCCTGGCCCCGGCCAGCAATCCCGTGTCCAGCTCAACCCTTCCCTTTATGCGATGGGTCTCTTTGGAGCCGGAGAAGACCGTGGTTATGGGCAACAGGCCCAGGCCTTCCATCTCTGTCTCGGAGGACTCGATCTTGTCCGGGTCATATACCCTGGTCCCCAGCATCTGGAAACCGCCACAGATACCGACCACGGCCGTACCGTCCCGGTGCAGGCGGCGGATCGCTTCGGTGATCCCCTGGCGGTTCATCCATGCCAGGTCGGGAATGGTGGTCTTGGTGCCGGGTAGTATCACCATATCCGGTTTGCCAAAACCGCCGGCCGATTCCACATACCGCAATGACACCCCCGGCTCCCGGGCCAGGGTATCGAAGTCGTCGAAATTGGAGATGTGGGGCACCTGGACCACGGCGATGTCCAAAACCGGGTTGGACCTGCCTGCCGGGTCCGGGGGCGCCAGGTCCAGGGCCACCGAGTCCTCTTCGGGGATGTGGATGTCCCGGTAATGGTGGACCACCCCCACCACCGGGATGCCGGTGCGTTCTTCCAGCCAGGTCAGCCCGGAGGTCAAAAGGTTGATGTCGCCGCGAAATTTGTTGATCACGAATCCCTTGACTATCTCACGCTCGTGCGGCTCCAGCAGCTCCAGGGTCCCCACGATGGCGGCAAAAACGCCGCCGCGGTCTATATCGCCGCAAAGCAGCACCGGGGCGCCGGCGTACAGCGCCACCCGCATGTTCACGATCTCGGTGGCCTTCAGATTGATCTCCGCGGGACTGCCGGCCCCCTCGGCGATGACCAGGTCGTAGTCCTGCCGCAGGGAATCCAGCGAGGCGCTCACCGAATCCCAAAGCTGGCTCTTCAATCCAAAATAGTCCTTGGTCCGGGCAGAAAGCAGGGGCCGGCCCATCAACACCACCTGGGATATGTGATCGGCCTCGGGCTTCAACAACACGGGGTTCATCTCCACCGTGGCCTCAACCCCGGCCGCCTCGGCCTGAACCGCCTGGGCACGGCCGATCTCGCCGCCGTCGCGGGTCACGTAGGAGTTGTTCGACATGTTCTGGGCTTTGAAAGGGGCGACGCGGAAACCGTCCTGCTTGAAGATGCGGCACAACGCGGCCACCAAAATGCTCTTCCCCACGTGGGAAGCGGTCCCTTGAACCATCAAAACCCGGCCTGGCATCGTCTATTCCATCAACCTTGGAAAGGATCTCCCATCTAGATCACCGCGTTCACAAATCATTTCGGGCGCTCCAACGGCCTAGACCGGCTGCCGCCCGCCCGCCCAGGCGCCCGGATTTTGGCCGGAGCCGTCCAGATGCGAAGTATCGTTGTAAAGCCGCAACACGGCGTTGTCCCAATACGTATCGATCACGGTCAGACTGCAATTGCCCATGATGAACCGCCAGGTCGCCTCGGGTGGCAACTCCATCAGAGCGATGATCGCCGAACGCAACGATCCGCCGTGGCCTACGATCAAAACCGTCTCGTTCAGGTGGCGCTCTTTGATCTCGCCAATCACCCTGGTCATACGCTCCAGTGTACCGCGGGCGCTCTCGCCGCCGGGAGCGGCGAAATCCAGGTCCTTGATCAGCGAGGCGGCAAACTCATCTGGAAACTTGGCCTGCCTGTCTTCCACCGTCAGCCCTTCAAAGACACCGTAGTACCGCTCACGGAGACCTTCGGTGGATTTTAAAGGCACGTCCCGCTGGTCCAACACGATCTCCGCGGTGTGCCAAGCCCTCGCCAGGTCGCTGGAGTAGGCAACATCTATCGGGGTGTCCGCCAACCGCTGGGCCACCGTGCGGGCCTGCTGCCGGCCTTTTTCAGATAGGTCTATATCGGCGTGGCCCTGAAGGCGCCCCTCGACGTTCCAGGGAGTCTCGCCATGGCGAACGATAAGCAGCCTACCCATTGAGCCTACCCTTTAATGAAGACCTCTTTATTGGCAACTTGGTCATCAACCACCCATAGACAAGCTACTGCCAGGGCCGCCCATGGTTTCCAGCGAGGGTTAAGGCGAAAGGCCAGGTAAGATCAAGGCCTTCTGACGCCCGATCGCATTCGGCGGCTTGACGGCTAATTGTACCAGAGGG
>JADFPM010000094.1 GCA_022562335.1 Chloroflexota bacterium | reverse complement strand
AAGACGTCAAGTATGTTGAACACAACCCGGACGCGGCGGGGAAAGACCCCCAACATGTTTCTTTGAGGGGTGGGGACTATCCCGGCCACCAATACCAGACGCTTGGGCGGCTCGGGTAGCTGGGAGACCGCCTGGATTATCAGACTTCCCGCAAAACCGTGGCCCACCATCACCAGGTCTTTCAGGCCCTCACGTTCCACCGTCCGGGCAATGGCGTGGACGCATTCCTCCATACGCACCTGGGCGGTGTCTCCCCCGGCGTCGGCGCCATGTCCCGGCAGGTCGATGGTGCATACCCGGTTGGCAGGCCGTTTCGTATCCAGCCGTGGCGGATGGTCCACCGGAGCCGTCAAATGGCCCCAGACCTTCCCCCAGATCCATGCGCCCTGTCCCTCGCCATGCACCAGAAGGAAGTCAGTCATCCCGATTCACGGCTCCCCGGGGGCGCCAGCCATCGTCCGGCCCTTTTCGGTCAATATGCCCCATGTGTGTAAAATTCCCCTGGTCCATAAACTGGTCTTTATCCGGGTTAGTGGGTCAACGCCGATGTCACGGCCGGCAGAAGGTCGTTCTCCTCTTGGGGCAACACCGTCCGAGGGTCCAGCAGGACCCGGTCCTCTTCCACCCGAGCCACCACCGGCGGCTCCCACCGTCTCAGCCTTTCCATGACTCCCGGAGGCCCCCCCGATGCGCCCGTGCAATCCAGCGCCAAGACCCAGGAAGCTAGCGTCTCTCCGGGCAGGCTTCCTCCCCCGATGGCCGACCGGCTGGGTTCAACCTGGGCCGGCGTTTCCAGCTTTGCCTGCCATCGGGTGGCGCGTTCCTTTATCTCATCAGCCGGGATAGAGATCATGCGCCAGATCGGTATCTCAACCTCGGCTTCGCCGCGCAGGTAATGCAGCAGCGTGGCGGTTAGGGCCGCCATGCTCAGCTTATCGATCCTGACCGCCCGGGCCAGCGGGTGGCGGGCCAGGAGGTCCACCAGGTCCTTTTTCCCGGCCACTATCCCCGCCTGGGGCCCGCCCAGCAATTTATCTCCCGAGAAAAATACCAGGCCAACCCCGGCGGCGATGCTCTCTTGGGGCGTGGGCTCGTGGGCCAACCCGTAACGCTCGGTGGGCAACAAACAGCCGCTGCCCTCGTCGTGGAGCACGGCCACGCCGGTCCTTTCACCCAATTCCACCAATTCAGCCGGTTCCACCGCCGCGGTAAACCCTTCCACGCGAAAGTTGCTGGCATGGACTTTCAGGAAAGCAGCGGTGTTCTCCGTCACTGCCTGTTCGTAGTCGCGGAGGTAAGTCCGGTTGGTGGTGCCCACGTCCACCAGTTCGCCGCCGCTCTGGCGGCAAACATCGGGTATCCGGAACCCGCCGCCGATCTCCACCGCCTCGGCGCGGGAAACAACCACTTCCTTTCCCGAAGCCAGCGCCGACAGGCCCAGCAGGACCGCCGAAGCATTATTGTTCACGGCAAGAGCCGCCTCGGCGCCGGTAAGGCGCTTTATCAGCGCTTGCAGATGGGCCTGGCGGGAGCCACGGCGTCCGTCCGTCAGGTCCAGCTCCAGATCGGTATAACCGGCGGCCGCCTCCTGCATCGCCTTGGTGGCAGCCACGCTCAACGGCGCGCGCCCCAGGTTGGTGTGCAAGATGACGCCGGTGGCGTTGATGACCCGGCGGGGTTGCTGCCGAGTCAGGCCGGCCAGTTGACGGCACACGGCCTCCGCCACCATTTCCGCCGTCGGCGCGTCGCCCCCCCGGCGAATTCCCTCCCTGGCCGAATCCAGTTCTTCCCGGACCAGGTCCACCAGCAATTCCCTTTGGAAATTGGCGGCCAACTCCTCCAACGATTCGCTGGCAAGAACACTATTCACGTTGGGCAGGTTACGAAATTGCATTAAGAACCGCTATTGTGCCGCATTGATGTTTGCCTAGCCGTTTTTCCAACTGGCCAACTGGGCGCCGATGCCCTTAAAACGGCCTATATTCTAACATGGCCCTCACGGGCAACTTCTTCCATTCACCATCCTGAAAGTATAAAATCCCGGATAGTGCGGCCTGCCAATCAACCCATTTTGCCCTGCGGCCCAGGTCCATCTATAGTCTGGACCCGCCCTTCGCCCAGAACCACCTTCCACGAGGTGATTGAATGCCTGCTTCGCGGTACACCACTCCCGAGCTGGATGCGCTGAAAAACGCCATTCGTCTGATGGTCAAAGACGAATGTTTGCCCCTTGAGCCGGAATATCTGGGCCCCTGGCGCTTGCTGCTGCGCCACGCCCGCATCGGCGGCGGCGCAGATCCACAAGTTCGTAACATCCCGGGCCTCGTTGGACGGCCGGGTATCGTTTCAAAGATAGGTAGCCTGATTACTGTGCCCTGCGTTAATTGCTAAACATCACGACCGGCCAGGCGAGAGTGGAAATCCCCGTTAATCCCCCTTTGACAAAGGGGGAGAATAGGCCCCCCTTTGCAAAGGGGGGTTGGGGGGATTTAGCCCTTCGGGTCTGCCTGCCGTCCAGTTCGGTAGCCTATCCAAGGCTCATCAGGTGATACATCCCGAGACGGCAACCACCCACGATCCCCTGCTGGTCCAAGACCGGACCGGCCAGACCAGTTGCTTCAATTGCATCATAGAGACCTACCAGACCCAGGCATATAACCTGGCCTGCCGGATCCTTAGCGATTGGGCCCTGGCGGAAGACGCCTTACAGGAAGCCCTGGTTTCCGCCTACGGCTCTTTTCGACAGTTCCGGGGCGACAATCTGGCCGCTTGGCTGATGCGCATCGTGGCCAACCGGTGCCGCGACATGCTGCGCTCTCAAAGGTCGCGGCCCACGTCGCCGTTGGACCCTCTGCCCAGCGATCTCGATGACCCGGATTCCATCCCATCGGCGCTGAACATACCGTCAGGCGGCGAGTCTCCCGAAGACCACGCCGAGAGGGGCGACCTCAACCGGGCGATCCAGGCCGGGTTGAACACCCTGCCCCAGGAACAACGGCTGGCGGTCCTTTTGGTGGACGTCCAAGGGTTTAGTTACGAAGAAGCCGGAATGACCATGGACTGTTCCCTGGGAACGGTGAAATCCAGGGTGAGCCGGGGACGGGCCGGCCTAAGAGATCATCTTCGTCTGCAAGGGGAACTATTGCCCGCTCAGTTCCGTCATGAGGATTAACGGCATGGGTATATTCCGATGGGGACATAAGCACGTCTCTCCGGAGACCCTCAGCGAATTCCTGGACGGCCGGTTGCGCTCCCGGGCCAGGGAAAGGCTGGAGAGTGTGATCTCCGGTTGCGCCGATTGCCGCCGGGAGTTGGAGGAGCTGCGGGACATCTCCGTGATGCTGCGCCGATTGCCGGTGGCCGCACCCCGGCGCAGTTTCGTCATGGCCGCACCTCCGGTAGAGATCGCCCAGCGCCGGCCTATTTCCCCATTCCGGGTGCCCCAATGGACCTACGCCGGCGCCGCTTCCATGGCCGCCTTGGCCCTGGCCGTTTTGGTTTCCCTGGATGCGTCGGGGCTGGTGGCTCCAACCCTCCAAAACACCGTGATCTTGAAGGACGAAGATACAGCCCGCTTCACCGCCGAATCGCAAGCCCCGATTCAGGAGCGCGCCACCGCCGCCGCCGGCACCGCAGGAGGCCTCCAGCTTGAAATACCTCCCCAACAAGCCGTGGCTGAATCCATTCAGGTCGAACGGGAAGCGGCGGTGGAAGCCCCGGCGGTGGCGGAGATGCAGGCGGAAGCACCCGCGGTGGCCGTCATGAAGGCACCGGCTCCTCCCGTGGCGGAGATGCTGGCGGAAACATCCGCCGAAATGAGCCTGGAAACTCCGGTGGCCCCGCTTCAGGCGGCGGCGGAGCCGGCCGTTGAATCCGCCCAAGCCGAGCAGGACTCAAAACCGATCACGGCGGAATCGGCCCCCGTCCAATCGGAACAGACAACGGCTGCCCAGCCGGAGACGGTGGAGATCTTGCCGTTGCCCACGGTGGTTTCAGAGCCGGCATCGCCAGACTCGACCCGGACCCAAGGATCACCTGTTGCCGCCGATGAATTTACAGCCCTCATAAATCCGGGGACCCCCTTGATCTGGCGGTTATTGGAAGCCGCGGTGGCGGTGCTGTTCTTGGCTTTGGCGGCGGTCTTCTTTTTAAGGCGGCGGGCTTCCCGGCGTTTCTGAAGCTGCCCAGGCCCGCCCGCATTTGGTCCCACTGTCAGAACTTACGATCTATCAACTTGTATCGCCGGATCTAGCCGGGTTCAAATCCGCTGGGGAACTTTTCCGGCAATCGCTTCGTCTTACCTACCAGACAACGCGTTGAACGACCCAAGCTACCAAATAACGCCAGCTAACCCCGGACTCCCAAAGGACCGGGAACGCGGGCAGGAGGATGAGATGACCAAGACGATAACCAACGGCACCATGACCAAAGGAAAAGGAATATTCGCGGTAATGGCATTGGCTGCAGGGATGCTATTTCTACTGGCCTGCGCGAACCAGCCGGCGCCCAGCGGCGGCGAAGGCAGCTCCGCCGCCAACCAAACGGTGATCGCGGCGGAGCTAGCCGGGCTTTTGTCGGGGCAGGGTTCGCCGGCGTTGCGGGCGGGTTTCCCGGTGTCTTCCACCGGAGCCTCGAACGGAAACACCGGTGTCTGGGTGAGCGGGACCGGCGAGGCCACCGCCGCGCCCGACCTGGCCATTCTCAGCATGGGAGTGGAAGCGCTGGCCGATACCGTCAGCGAGTCCCGTTCCCAGGCCGCCGAGGCCATGGCGGCAACCATCGCCGCGCTGCAAGAGCAGGGCGTAGCTTTGGAGGACATTCAAACCAGGAATTTCAACATTTCCCCCCGGTACACCCGCCGGGAGATCACCCGGTGCCCGTCCGACACAAAGGATGCGTCTACCTCCACGCTGCAGACCGCCACCTTGGACGAAGTCAGAGAGTCCTTGTCTCCTCTGCCCGAAGGCCCGGTGATGGTATTGGTCACTCCCAAAGAAGGGTGTTTCACAGAGTACGAACAGGTGCTCACGGGATTCCAGGTCACCAACCAATTGACCGTGAAGGTGCGCGACCTGGACAACGTGGGAGAAGTGATCGACCGGGTTGCCGACGCGGGCGGAGACCTGACCCGATTTCAAAGCGTCAGTTTCACCATAGACAACGCCAAGGACCTGGAAGACCAGGCCAGGGAATCGGCCATCAAGGACATGATGGCCAAGGCGAAGCAGGTGGCATCGGTTGCCGGCGTGGAGTTGGGCCGCCTGGTATACGTCACCGAGACCGGCGGTCCCGGACCCGTCTCGTTCAACACTTCCCGGGTCGGGATGGCCTTCGCCGAGTCGGCCCCCACTCCCATTCTCAGTGGTGAGATGAAGGTTTCGATAACCGTACAGGGAGCTTTTGAGATAGCTGCAAATTAGCTATTACATGGCCGGGGCCGGACGGTGGCCGCAATCCCAGCCGTGCAAACGATATCTCAGGAAACAATCAGGAGCCGTCCAATCCCAGGCGAACCTGGAAAGACCTGCCCGAACCCCTTGGCCTTCCACTAGGTGACAGGCCAAGGGGATTCTCGTTTATGTTCCAAATCTTGCGGTGTCCCCCCGGAGATTGTTAAAATTTTCTCAGTATTTCCTCGCGTGGGATATCTTTGTGATATAACCACGTCTTTCTGGACATCATGGAAGCGTCCGGTTGATAGCACATCCAAGTTCATCTAGAGTACCCCCAAATGAAAAGCTCACCCATGCACCGGGCCATCGAACTGGCCCGCCAGGCCCAGGGTTCCACCAGCCCTAACCCTCCGGTAGGGGCTTTGGTGGTGAAAGACGGCGCTGTATTGGGCGAGGGTTTCACCATGCCTCCGGGAGGTGACCACGCCGAGATCGCCGCGTTGGTGCAGGCGGGGGATTCGTCCCACGGCGCCGACATATACACCACCCTGGAGCCGTGCTGCACCCAAGGCCGCACACCACCCTGCACCCGCGCCATCATCGCCGCGGGAATCCGCCGGGTCCACCTGGCGGCCATCGACCCCAATCCCCAGGTTTCCGGCAAAGGTGTGGCCGAATTGAAGTCCGCGGGCATCGAGGTTGAGTTACCACGGGGCCAAGACGCAGACACGGCGGCCGAGCTTTACGAAGCCTTTGCCAAGCACATCACCACCGGCATGCCCTTTGTGGTTGCCAAATTCGCCATGAGCCTGGACGGTAAGATCGCCACCCGCACCGGCGATTCCAAATGGGTCACCGGGACCGAGGCCCGGAACCTGGTGCAGCAGATGCGGAAGGAAGCCGATGCGGTGATGGTGGGCGTCAACACGGTGTTGGCCGACGACCCGCAACTGACCGCCAGGGACCCAGCTGGGTCTCCCCTTCCCCGCCAACCGCTGCGGGTGGTGCTGGACACCAATTGCCGCACGCCTGCCAACGCCCGGATGCTGGGCGAACCGGGCCATACGATCATCGCCGCTTCTTCCCAAGCCCCAACGGTAAAGATGTCCCAGTTGGAAAGTGCGGGAGCCGAGATAGTGACCTGCGCCACCGGACCGGACGGCCGGGTCGACGCGGCAGAGTTGCTGGCTGAGTTGGGCCGCCGGGGAGTGGTGAACCTCCTGGCCGAAGGCGGCGGCACGGTGTTGGGGTCGCTGATCGACGCTCACCAAGTAGATAAGGTCTTTGCATTCATCGCGCCGGTGATCATCGGCGGCAGCCAAGCCTCATCGCCGGTGGAAGGCCAGGGAGTCTCGGCCATGTCTCAAGCCCTGCGTTTGGGCCGGACCCGGTTCGTCCAGATTGGTGACGATTGGTTGATAACCGGGTACCCTGAAGCAGGAACATCCAACACGGTCTAGGGATCATCCAGGGCAAGGAGCTAGTGTGTTTACCGGGATAGTCGAGGAAACCGGGTCTGTGGACCGGCTGGAGCCCAGCCGCATGACGGTGAATGCCGAAAAAGTGCTGGAGGACCTGAAGCTGGGTGACAGCATCGCGATAAACGGAACATGCCTGACCGTGGTGGAACTGGGCCGCCGGACGTTCTCGGTCGACCTGTCGCCGGAGACGTTGAGGCGCACGTCGCTGGGTTCCCTGGTGGCCGGTGGCGTGGTCAACCTGGAACGGGCCCTGGCAGTTGGCGACAGGATGGGCGGGCACATCGTTCAGGGGCACGTGGACGGCACGGGCCGAATCACCGCCCGCCGGCAGGAGGAAGATTGCGTTCTCCTGCGCATCAGAGCGCCGAAAAGACTTATGCCCTACATCGTCGAAAAAGGGTTCGTCGCCGTTGACGGTATCAGCCTGACCGTGGTAAAAAGGAGTGCGTCATCATTTTTACTCTCTGTGATACCATACACGCTACATTATACGAATCTGAGGGTGAAGGTGGTGGGTGACCGGGTAAACTTGGAGGCAGACATCGTGGCCAAGTACGTAGAGAGCCTCCTACCGCGTTGATAACAATACCTGGGCAGTTGGGATTAGGGAAGGAAAGTTAATATGCCCCTGTGCAGCCTGGAAGAAGCCCTTGATGACCTGAAAGCAGGCAAACTGCTGATCGTGGTCGATGACGAGAACCGGGAAAACGAAGGCGATCTCGTCATGCCCGCCGAAATGGTCACCCCCGAGGCCGTCAATTTCATAGCCACCCACGCCCGCGGACTGGTGTGCATGCCCATGACCGGCGAAAGGTTGGACGAGTTGGACATGCCGCTGATGATACGGCAAAACGCCTCCAGCAAAGACCAGACCGCATTCACCGTGTCGGTGGACTATAAAAAAGGCACCACCACCGGCATCTCAGCCTACGACCGGGCGGCCACCATCAAAGCCATACTGGACCCGGGGACCAAGCCCGAAGACTTCACCAAGCCGGGCCATCTTTTCCCGCTGCGCTACCATCCGGGCGGGGTCCTGGCCCGGGCCGGCCATACCGAAGCCATCGTAGACCTTTGCAACATGATGGGCATGTATCCGGCGGGCATCGTCTGCGAAATAATGAACGAAGACGGCACCATGGCCCGCATGGATTCCCTGGAAAAGTTTGGGAAACAACACGATTTAAAAATCCTCAGCATCGCGCAGATCATAGCCAGCCGGCGGCGCAACGAGAAACTGGTTGAACGGGTCGCCGAGGCACGTCTGCCCACCAAATACGGCGAGTTCAAAGCCATCGCCTACCGCAGTGCGGTGGACCCGGGGGAGCACATAGCTCTGACCATCGGCGAGTGGACCAAAGATGCGCCGGTGATGGTGCGTATCCACAGCGAATGCCTCACCGGAGACGTATTTGGGAGCATCCGTTGTGATTGCGGCGAGCAGATAGAGTTGGCCCTTAACATCCTGGCCAAAGAGGGCGCCGGCGTATTCTTGTATATGCGCCAAGAGGGCCGGGGCATTGGTCTGCATAACAAGATAAAGGCCTATTCGCTTCAGGACAACGGACTGGACACGGTGGACGCCAACCGGTCCCTGGGGTTTGAGCCGGACATGCGGCACTACGGCATCGGGGCTCAGATTTTACAGGACCTGGGTGTCAAGCAACTACGGCTTCTTACCAACAATCCACGCAAGCTTGTCGGCCTGGCGGGATTCGACCTGGAGATCGTTGAACGGGTGCCGGTGGAAGCTACGGTCAACGACGAAAACCGGGAATATCTGCGGACCAAAAAGGCCAGAATGGGCCACATCCTGGGCAACTGCTGACCGATCAACGGCATATTCCTCGGCCAAACGCAGGGGCGCCCCGAATCTAAGCGGGCGCCCCTATTCTTTTCCCACCCTGGACAGCAGATACGCCGCGATGAACCCGTTCAAGTCTCCCGCCAGCACCGCATCGGGGTTGGTGCTCTGGTAGTTGGTGCGATGGTCCTTGACCGATTTGTAGGGGTGCAACACGTAACTGCGAATCTGATTACCCCATTCAGGCATGGGCCGCTCCCCTCTTATTTTGGCCAACTCCTTAGCCTTTTCCTCGTTCTGGCGAGCCAACAACTTGGCCATGAGGATCTTCATGGCGAACTCCCGGTTCTGGTGCTGGGAGCGCTCGTTCTGGCAGTTGATGACGATCCCCGTGGGAAGGTGGGTCAGGCGGACCGCTGAAGCCACTTTCTGCACGTTCTGGCCGCCGGGGCCGCTGGACCGGAAAAAATCCAATTTGATGTCTTCGGGCCTGACGGTTATATCCGCATCGTCCACTTCAGCTTCGGGCAGGACTTCCACCACCGCGAAAGACGTGTGAGGCAGATGGTCGGGGTCGAAGGGCGACAGGCGGACCAGCCGGTGGACACCCACCTC
>JADFPM010000093.1 GCA_022562335.1 Chloroflexota bacterium | reverse complement strand
CAGGTGGGTAAGGCCGGAGGTGTTCGATTCCCTGGTCGATTCACTGGCCACTTCACTAACCTCTTGGCTGATTGGGACTTCCAGGCTTGGTTGGGCCACTGGTCTATCTTGCTTTCCGTCGGCGGCCAGTTTCATGGCTTTTCCGGCCAGCCGGTCGGCTTCCTCGTTGCCGGGATCGCCGTTGTGGCCTCGAACCCACAGCCAGTTGACCTGCCTAAGCTTGGCCAGGGCGTCTAGCTGCTCCCACAGGTCGTGGTTCACCCGGCGTTTCCAGTTCTTGGTCATGGTGTTGACCAGGTAACTGCTGTCGCTGTAGAGGTCCACCGATGAACCGGGGGCGATCGCTTCCAGGCCTTTGATAGCCCCGGTCAACTCCATGCGGTTGTTGGTGGTCTGTCCTTCGCCCCCGGAAAGGCGTTGAGGTTCTCCCTGGCCGATAAATACCACCGCGGCCCAACCGCCGGGTCCCGGATTGACCAGGCACGAGCCGTCGGTGTAGATGGTTATTTTCGTGTCGGTTGGCAATGTTTTTTCCTGAGCTATCAGCGGTCAGCTAGCCGCCGATCTGGTACATCTCGACTTTCTGCGGGGCGTTTTGAGTGGCGGCCAGGTCGGTGCGTTCTTCGGAATAGCGGTCGGTGCGGTTGGACCACACTTTGGCGATTATCTCCGTCATTTGGGCGTCGTCGGCGCCGTCGCGGAGGGGGTCGCGCAGGCTGATGCCCCGGCTGGCGAACAGACAGGTGAATAGCTGTCCGTCGGTGGAGATGCGGGCCCTGGTGCATCCGGCGCAGAAGGGCTGGGTGACCGACGCGATGACGCCGATCTCACCCTGGCCGTCCAAGTACCGGTACCGGTTGGCGACCTCGCCGGGGTAGTTGCTTTCCACCGGCTCCAGGGGCATCTCGGCATCTATGAGGTCAACGATCTCCTGGGCCGGCACCACCTGGTCCCACTTCCAGCCGTTGCGGTTGCCGACGTCCATGTATTCGATGAACCGGACGATGTGGCCCGTGCCCTTGAAATGCCGGGCCAGGTCCACCAGGGTGTGCTCGTTGACCCCTTTCTGCACCACCGAGTTGATCTTGATGGGGCTCAACCCGGCGGTTTCCGCCGCCTGGATGCCGTCCAGGACCCTGGTGGGGTCGAAACCCCGGCCGTTCATCTGCCGGAATATCTCTTCATCCAGGGTATCCAGGCTCACCGTGATGCGCTTCAAGCCGGCGTCCTTCAGTTGCTGGGCCCGCGGGGCCAGCATATAGCCGTTGGTGGTCAGGGTCAGGTCTTCGACGCCGTCGACGTTGGCGAGCATCTGTATCAGCAGATGCAGGTCTGTGCGCAATAGGGGCTCGCCGCCGGTGACGCGGACCTTGGACACACCGAGGCCGGCGAAGATGCGGGTCAGCCGGGCGATCTCCTCGAAGGTCAGGATCTCGTCCTTGGGCAGAAACTTATAGCTCTCGCCGAAGACCTCGGCCGGCATGCAGTACGGGCACCGGAAGTTGCACCGGTCGGTGACCGAGATACGCAGGTCGTGGAGGCGGCGGCCCAAGGTGTCGGTTGTCATTCCAGAATGTCGTCCTATTTAGCTGTCAGCTGTCAGCTGTCAGCCCACAGCTTTTGCAACATTGGTTGCGCCCTGGAAGCGGCGTCGGCGCGGTGGCTGATGCGGTTCTTTTCCTCCATGGATATCTGGGCCATGGTCATGCCGTAGGAGGGGAGGTAGAACACCGGGTCGTAGCCAAAACCGTCTTCGCCCAGAGGCTCGTATTGTATCATTCCGGCCACCGAGCCCACTAATGGTCCCGTCACGGGGGCAGCTGTTGCAATACCGTCGTCATCAGATGGCCGGGCGATGCAGATGACGCAGCGGAACCGGGCGGTACGCCTTTCCCAGGGGATGTCCTTCAGGTTGTCGAGGAGGAGCGCCACCCGGTCTTGGTCGGACATGGGCTGCCGGCGTTGCTGGGATGGCAATCCCTCTCCGTACCGGGCCGAATGGACGCCGGGCTCTCCGCCCAGGGCGTCTACTTCCAATCCCGAATCGTCGGCCAGGGCCATCATCCCGGCCAGCGAAGCATAAGTGACGGCTTTCAAAACCGCGTTCTCATGAAAGGTCAGGGCGGTTTCCTCCACTTCTTCGGAAACGCCAGCCTGGTCCAGCGAGACCAGTTCGAAGGGCAGGTCCCGCAGCAACTCGCCATACTCCCGCATCTTGCCCGGGTTCCGGGTGGCGATCAAAAGTCTGGGCCGAGACACAACGATGACTCCTTTTCTTGCATGCCGGTGCGGGGCCGCTGCCAAGCGCCCTATACCCGACCGCTGATAGCTGATAGCTGACGGCTAGACGGCAATCTTACCAGTTCGGCCAACCGGCGATATCGGCCGGAATCCGCGCCCAGATTTTCGCTACCGGTGGCCTCAAAAGCTATGTTATAATCCAGCCGCCAATCGCCAGCCCCAGGGCCGGTGAAACCTGCCTGACTACCCCTTTCTGCCGAGGCCTGTTTGGACGAGTATTTCCGCCAATATGGCTTGATCGCCATCTTCGCCGTCATCGCCTTTGTCGTGCCCGCCAGCATGCTGATGGCCTCTTGGGTCGCGGGCCGGCTGGGCATACGCCCCAACAATCCCAGTACCATCAAGCAGGAAACCTACGAGTGCGGCATGGAAGCGCTGGGCGGCAGGTGGGTCCAGTTCAACTTCCGTTACTACATGTACGCCGTACTGTTCATCATATTCGACGTGGAAGTCGTCTTTCTTTACCCTTGGGCGGTCAAATTCCTGAAGTTGGAACTGTTCGCCCTCATCGAGATGGGCGTCTTCGTGATGATACTCCTGGTTGGGTGGGCTTACGCCTGGCGAAAACGAGATTTGGAGTGGGGGTGACCCATTTTGGCCCAGGATAATGTTCACGAAATGCCCCACGAAAATTCACGGGAGATTCCCAAAGAGGGCGGACCGCTGCATAACCGGACCTGGGACGTTGACCGTGATGAAGGCAGGTTGGTCCAGCACGTAAAAGATACCTCTGTGGAACCCCTTGCCGAGCCGTCGATCGAGGTGCCCGACGACCTGAAGGGCAATCTGGTGGTGACTTCGGTGGACGCGTTGATCAACTGGAGCCGCAAATCGGCCCTGTGGCCGGTGACCTTTGGCCTGGCCTGTTGCGCCTTTGAGATGATCGCCTCCGCCATGGGCCGGTTCGACATCGCCCGTTTCGGCATGGAGGCCTTTCGGGCATCGCCTCGGCAGGCCGACCTGATGATCGTGGCCGGCACCGTGACCTGGAAAATGGCTCCGCCGATACAACGCATCTACGAGCAGATGGCCGACCCCAAATGGGTCATAGCAATGGGCGTCTGCGCCACCAGCGGCGGGCCTTATTACGGCTCCTACAGCGTGGTGCCGGGGGTGGACCACATAGTGCCGGTGGACGTGTACGTGCCGGGTTGCCCGCCCCGCCCCGATGCCCTGCTGTACGGGATCATGGAACTTCACGAAAAGATCAAGAAATACCATAACCTGGGCAAATCTGTGGGCAAACCCCTATCCGGCAAACCGTCCACGCCAACGCCGGAACGGCAGATCCTTACGGGGCGTGACCACTAGATGCCGATCCTTGAGTTGACCGGGCAGCACCTGGCGGACCGGTTGGCATTCGGGGTGCCCCGCGCGGCCCAGACCTGGGATGAAAACGCCATCTGGGTCAACTCCGCCCGGATGGCCGACGTGGCCAGATTCCTGCGGGAGGACCCTGACCTGGACTTCCAATTCTTGAATTCCATCACGGCGGTGGATTTCATCGACCACCTAGAGATCGTCTATCATCTGACCTCCTTGAACCGGCAGCACACCGCGGTGATCAAAACCAAGCTATACGGCCGGGAAGGCCTTTCCCTCCCGTCGGTGATAGATGTCTGGAAGGGCGCCGACTTCCAAGAGCGTGAGGTGTGGGACCTGATGGGCGTAGATTTCCAGGGACATCCGAATATGAAACGCATCATGCTCTGGGAAGGCTTCGAAGGCCACCCGCTCAGGAAGGATTACCTTTAGCTATCAGCATTCAGCCGTCAGCTATCAGGAGACCGAACGTGTTCCCGGCGCTGAAAGCTGATAGCTGAGTGCTGATAGCTGACCAAAGGTCAACCGCATGCCGATAAGAACCGAGCCGATGACGGTCAATGTTGGCCCGCAGCACCCCAGCACCCACGGGGTGTTCCGGCTGCGCATAACCTTTGACGGCGAAGAGATCGTCGAGGTCGAGCCCGTCTTTGGCTACCTGCACCGGGGAACGGAAAAGCTGGCCGAGGAGCGCAACTACGTCCAGATCGTGACCCTCACCGACCGGCTGGACTACGTCTCGTCGATGATAAACAATCAGGCCTACTGCCTGGCGGTGGAAAAATTGCTGGGGGTGGAGCCTCCGCCCAGGGCCAAATACATGCGCACCATCGCGGCCGAATTGCAGCGGGTGGCCAGCCACCTGATGGGCATCGGCTTTTTCCTCCAGGACCTGGGGACGTTGGGCACCCCTCTGATGTACTGCTTCCGGACCCGGGAAAAGATCCTGGACCTGTTTGAGATGCTCTGCGGCGCACGCATCACCGTGAGCTACATGCGGCCCGGCGGGGTGCTGTGCGAGGCGCCGCCGGATTTCTGGCCGGCGCTGGACACTTTTTTGGCCGAGTTCCCCTCGGAGTTCGGCGAGATCGAGCAATTGGTGCTGGAGAATGAGATCGTCATGGTCCGCACCAGGGGAGTGAGCACGTTACCGTTGGACTTGGCGATAAATAGCTCCGTGAGCGGTCCGGTCTTGCGGGCCAGCGGCCTGGGCTGGGATTGGCGGAAGATGGACCCCTATGACGCCTACGGAGATGTCGAGTTCGACGTGCCGGTGGCTACCGGCGGCGATAATTACGACCGGTTCTGGGTGAGGATGCAAGAGGTCCACCAGAGCATAAGGATCGTGCACCAGTGCATCCAGCAGATAGAGCCGGGCCCGGTGCGGCTGGAGCTGCCCTTGGTGTTAAGGCCCAAGCCGGGAGCGGAAGCCTACGGCCGGGTTGAGGCTTCCAAAGGGGAGCTCGCTTTCTATCTGATCAGCGACGGCGGGGTTAGCCCCTACCGGTGCAAGATACGGTCGCCATCTTTGATCAATCTGACGGTCACCGAGCACCTTTTGGTGGGTTGGAAGCTGGCCGATATGATCGTGACCCTGGGCAGCCTGGACATCAACATGGGAGAGGTCGACCGGTGAGCGGCCTGTACCTATTCATATACGAATCCGCCGGGATCTTCCTGCCCTCATGGGCCTCCCACCTTGCGGCGGGGTTGAGCATCATGATGATCCTGGTGAACGCGGTGCTGATGGGCGCGGCCGTTTTCGTTTGGATGGAGCGCCGGCTCATCGGCCGGTTCCACAACCGCATCGGCCCCAACCGGTGGGGGCCCTTCGGCATGTTCCAGCCCTTTGCCGACATGCTGAAGCTGATCTTTAAAGAGGACCTCATACCGGCCAACGCCGACAAACCGGTCTTCATCCTGGTGCCCATCGCCATGCTCATGCCGGTCATCATGATGATGGCGGTGGTTCCCTTCGCCCAAAACACGGCCCTGGTCAACCTGAACGTGGGTGTTCTGTACGTTTTGGCGGTGACGTCGGTCACCACCCTGGCCATATTCATGGCCGGTTGGTCTTCCAACAACCGGTTTGCCTTGTTTGGCGCGGTGCGCGGTGTGGCGGTGCTGATCAGCTACGAAGTGCCGGTGGTGATCTCGTTGCTGGGCGTGGTTCTGGTGACGGGGTCGATGTCGCTGGCCGACGTGGTCAGCGCCCAAACCGTTCCCTTCTTTCTGGTGCAACCACTGGCGTTCTTCGTGTTCCTGGCGGGGACCTCGGCCGAGCTTAACCGGACGCCCTTCGACGTGGCTGAGGCGGAGTCGGAGCTGGTGGCCGGTTACCATACGGAGTTCAGCGGGGTAAAATTCGCCCTGATCCAAGCGGCCGAATTTGGCGGCGTGGCGGCCTCTGCCGCGGTGATCGTCACCTTGTTCCTGGGCGGCTGGTCGGGGCCGGCATCCGCTTACCTGGGCTGGCTGTGGTTCCTGTTGAAAGTGGGGGTGGTCGCCTTTTGCTTCATCTGGATTCGAGCGACATTTCCACGGCTGCGAATCGATCAAATCATGGCCCTGGCCTGGAAATTCCTGTTGCCGCTGAGTTTGATAAACCTGTTCGCCATTGTGCTGGAGGTCTTTTTCCTGCGGGATGCCTCGGGTGTACTGAGCGCCGCCGACCTGTGGATCATGGCCGGCATCAACCTGGTGTTGGCGCTGGTGACCATCGCCCTGTTCGGCGGTCTGATTCGCGAGAAAGTGAGACCCAATGTCTGGCATCCGGACACCGCCCCGGCGGCGGGATTGTCCACTGGAGAGGTCCGATGATATGTTTGGGTTGAGCATGGCCGCGGGGCTTCTGGTCACCTTGAAGAACCTCACCAAGAAGCCGTTCACCGTTCAGTATCCCGAAGAAAGGGTGAAGCAACACCCCCGGTTCCGGGGAGAGGAATTTGTCTGGTACGAGGAACGCTGCACCGGCTGCGCTTCCTGCGCCAAATATTGCCCGTTGGGGATCATCAAGATCGAAACAAGCCCCAGCGAGACACAGCCCCAACAGGGAGACAAGTACCTGCTAGAAGTGTTTGATATCCAGATATCCCGCTGCATGTTCTGCGGCCTGTGCGTGGAGGCTTGCCCTTACGACGCGCTGTTCATGGGCAGCGGGTTCGAGCAGGGCCGGTACAGCCGCAAGGATATGGTCATCGGCATCGACCAACTCCGCCATGCCGATAAAAAGCCCAGCACCTACCTCCGGCCCCAGTTGGAAAGCGCCAAATACGATCCCCGGTCGGGCAAACCATTGGGCTGGGAGGACGTGGGACGGGAGTCCTGGGATTGGCACCTTAGAGAGAAGGCGGGCATGCGGATCTCCAGGCCGGCGCCTTCGGATCATGCCGATTCCACTGCAGACCCGTTAGGCTCCAATCCGGAAGACTCTAGTGCTGGCCAGAACACGGGTGGGGATTCCCAAACCAGAGGCTCTGCCTAGATGTCGGTCCAGGACGTGGTTTTCTGGATTTTGGCGGTGGCCGTGATCGTGCCTGCCCTGGGGGTGGTGCTGGTCAAAGACCTGTTCCATTCCGTGTTGCTGCTGGTGGTGGTTTTCATCGCGGTGGCCGGGTTCTTTGTCATGATGAGCGCCGAATTTCTGGGGGTGGTCCAGGTCCTCATTTACGCCGGCGCCGTCTCCATCCTGGTGATATTCGCCATCATGCTCACCCGGGACGTCCAGCGGGGCAACCTGCCCAACCGTATTCAGATGCCCGCTATGGTGCTTTCGGCTTTGCTGCTGGCCACCCTGATCTGGACAGCCACCCAGACCGAATGGAGCCATATCGACGAAGGCCAGCAGGACCTGGTGGACCTGGTGCAGACCAGTTCGGTGAGCCTGGTGACCGACGAGGCCCTTCTGGCATCCGGATTTGTCACCGATGAAGAGCAGGCTGCGGCCAGGCAAGCAGGGTTGGCCGATCTCCTCATCGGCGATTTCGTGCTGCCGTTCGAAGCGGTTTCCGTATTGCTGTTGGCCTCGGTCATCGGCGCTCTGGCGCTGGTGCGGCCAAGGTAGCCCGCCATGACGCTGGAGAACATGCTGATAGTGGCGGCCATCCTCTTTGCCATCGGGTTATACGGCGCGTTGGCCCGCCGCAACGTGCTGGTGGTGTTGATGTCCATAGAGTTGATGTTCAACGGCGTCAACCTGACCCTGGTGGCCTTTGCCAAGTACGTGGCGCCGGCCGGCCTGGCCGAGGACCTGGTACAGAATATCGGCGGTGTCCTCACCGGCCAGATATTCGCGATTTTCGTCATCACCGTGGCGGCGGCGGAGATCGCCCTGGGCCTGGGCATCGTGTTCGCCATGTACCGCACCTCCGGGACCATCGATCTATCCGAAGCCACCCAACTCAGGAATTGATAGCTGAGGGCCGAACGCTGAAGGCTGAAAGCTAAAATATGTGGGTCGAATTCAAACGAGCCCCAAATCTGATGCTCGCCGAAATGTGGAAGGAAGTCCTGGAAGGCGAAGGCCTGCCCACCCGCATCCTTCCCGAGGGCGACATCTTGGATTGGGCGGAGCGGGTCCCTTTTCTGGTCTACGTGCCCAAGGGCCGGGAGCACGTGGCCGAAGAGATTCTGAGAAAGCTTTAACAACTAGCTCAAAAGATGGTTCGACAAGCTCAAGCTCACCACGAACGGAAATGACCCTTTCTGCCCGATCGTTCTCCGTCGGCGGATGGCCCATCATGGATAAACGGTTTTGAGATATGTTTTTAATGAGGAAACTTTAGATGACCGGTGAATTGGCCGTTTGGGGTATTTTCCTTCTACCCCTGGCGTCGTTTGTCATCATCGCCGTGGTCATACGTCCGTTCTTGAACCGGTTCGCGTTGCTAAGCGGATTGCTCTTGATCGGCGCGTTGGCGGTGGCCCTTTGGCTGTCCATCGGCACCCTGGCCGCGGTGATCCAGGGCCAGGAGATGGACTTCGGCTCCCGCACCTGGCTGGAGGCGGGAGGAGCCACCATAGAGATAGGGTTGCTGGTGGACCCGCTGACGGCCATCATGCTGGTGGTGGTGACGTCGGTCAGCCTGCTGGTCCAGGTCTATTCCCTGGGATACATGCGCGGCGACCCCGGTTTCTGCCGCTACTACGCCTACATGTCCCTCTTTACGGCCTCCATGCTGGGCGTGGTCCTGGCGTCCAACGTGATCCAGCTATACGCCTTTTGGGAGCTGGTGGGGGTCTCTTCGTACCTGCTCATAGGCTTTTGGCACGAGCGGCCCGCCGCCGCCGCCGCCGCCAAAAAGGCCTTCATCGTCACCCGTATCGGCGACGCCGGGTTCCTTGTAGCCATCCTGTATCTTTTCTTCCAAGCGGACGCCTTCGCGGCCCAGGGGCTGAACGCTTTCCACATACCCGATATCTGGCAGGCGGCGCAACCGGTGGCCCTGGGGGGCCTGGGCATCCTGGCCGGGACGGGGCTTACCTGGTTCAGCCTGGGGATCTTTGCCGGCGCCGCGGGCAAGTCGGGCCAGTTCCCCCTGCATACCTGGCTGCCCGACGCCATGGAAGGCCCCACGCCGGTCAGCGCTTTGATCCACGCCGCCACCATGGTCGCCGCCGGGGTGTTTCTGGTGGCCCGGTTCTACCCGGTGTTCCA
>JADFPM010000092.1 GCA_022562335.1 Chloroflexota bacterium | reverse complement strand
CCACGCCGTGCGTTTGGCGCTGCGGGTCTGCAGCAGATACAGATGGCCGTTTTCGATGGTGAATTCCATGTCCTGGATGTCGGCGTAGTGGCCTTCCAGTTTATCTGCCAGGACCATCAGTTCTTGATACGCTTGAGGCATCACCCGCGCCAGGCTGGAGATGGGCTGGGGGGTCCTCACACCGGCCACCACGTCTTCCCCCTGGGCATTGGGCAAGAATTCGCCGTAGGGCTTGCGTTCTCCATCGGAGGGGTTACGGGTAAACAGGACTCCCGTGCCGCTGGTGGTCCCCAGGTTGCCAAAAACCATGGCCTGGACGGTCACGGCGGTTCCGATGTCGTGGGAAATGCCGTTGTGGTTCCTATAGAAAATGGCCCTGGGGTTGTTCCAACTTCGGAACACCGCCTCCACCGCCAGGGTGAGCTGCCGCCACGGATCGGCGGGGATAGCGTCGCCGCACGCCGACCGGATCGCATCCTTGTAACCGGTGATGACTTTGCGGATCTGTTCCGGGTTCAATTGGAAATCTTGCTCAACGCCGGCGGCTTCCTTGTGGGAAGCCAATATCTCTTCAAAGGTCTCCCCAGGGACCTCCAACACCACGTCGGCGTATATCTGCAGGAACCGGCGGTAGGCGTCATAGGCCGGGCGGGGGTCTCCCATCATGGCGGCCAGGCCTTCCACGATCTCGTCGTTGATGCCCAGATTCAAAATGGTGTCCATCATGCCGGGCATGGAGACCTGGGCTCCGGAGCGGACCGAGATCAGCAGGGGAGAATCCGGTGATCCGAAGGTCCTGCCCAAAGTTTTTTCCAACAGGTGGACGTTTGCCTTGATATCGGCGTCTAAACCGGAGGGCAATCTGCCGCCCGAGGAATGGTACTGGTCGCAGACATCGGTGGTGATGACAAATCCCTGTGGGACCGGCAGCCCCAAACGGACCATCTCGCACAGATTGCTTCCCTTGCCGCCCAGCAAGCTGGACATGGAAGCGTCGCCTTGGTCGAATCGGTAGATGAATTTCATGGCTTGATTGCCGGCTACGGAGGTGGCAGCGGTGGTGGTCATAGCCTCTCGTCCTCCCGTTCATCCCACGGTCATTCAGACCTTCACTCACCCCAGGCTGATGCGACCCAAAGAGGGGGATCCAAATCCTCCCGATTATAACCGTAATGCTCTCTAAATCAATGTTGCCCGGTGGATGATCTGATCCACCGGGCAGCAAACGGTTGCCATTTTTATTCCCGATTCAGTAAATAAAATGGGGTAAGCCAACTATTTACGTACCATGTTAGACCGATAACGTAGAACCACTCAAGCTTTTAAATCTCCCTAAACTGGGGCTCCCTCTCCTCCAGGTAGAAGTCGTTCTGCCACAGTTCGTCCAGCCGGGTCTGTTCTGCCTCGGTCAAATCTGGAGTCTCCGGCGTATTGGCGTACTCCTCCAATTCCTCTAGATTGGTCAAGTTGGGCAGCACGGATACGATGGATGGCTGGGCCAGGCAAAACTTGATAGCGGACTGGCTCATCGTTCGGGCATCGTCCTGGACCAGGAATTTCACCTGCTCGGCCTTGCGGAGGGCTTCCTTCATCCACTCTGCCTTTCGGGAGGCACGGTGGTCACCTTCCTCGAAGGTAGGCGGCTCGATGTACCGGCCGGTGAGCACCTCCGATGCGTGAGGTACCCGAGTCACCAAGCCCACGTTTTCTTCCTTCGAGATCGGGAAGAAGTCCCGGGCTGGGTCTTGCTCGATGATGCTGTAGATGATCTGGAGGCTGTCCACGTGCCTCTCCCGCATTGAGGCCTCGCCCTCTTCGAACCAGCCGATGTCCGGTCCCAGGGCGGAACCGAAATAGCGGATCTTTCCGTCGGATTGGAGCTGTTCCAGGGTCTCGAATAGCTCATCCATTTCCAGGTGGCTTAACTTTGGGTTGTGTATCTGGTAAAGGTCTATGTAGTCGGTTTGAAGCCGGCGCAGGCTTTGCTCGCAGGCAAAGGTCACAAACTCCCGGTCGAATTTCTGGGGCCGCGGCTGGTGGCCGACCCTGGGAATCGATTTATCGTAAAAATCGTAGCCGAATTTCGTGCTGATGATGATCTCTTTGCGCCGGTGGCCCAGGACCTTGGCCAGGACCTCTTCGCCAAATCCTTCGCCATAGGTATCGGCCGTGTCGAAGAAATTGATCCCCTTCTCCAATGCGTTCTCCAGCAGGGCAGCTTTATCCGCATCGGAGATCTTGCCCCACCAGTCGGTGGCCACGGTCCAGAGCCCAAAGCCCACTTCCGAGAGGTTCAGATCGGTTCTTGGCAATTGCCGGTATTTCATAAGCTTAGTTACCTCGATGCATCGTCGATGGATAGTGAAACCCGTTGACCGAAAGCCAACCGCCGCAAGCCGGCTCCGGCATGGATACGTTCGAGAACCGGAGACACACTGCGCAAATTTAACCGGGATGGCTGGTGGTTCAAACAACCTTGGGCAGGGCCGTCCACGACACCAAACCCATTCAGGGCCAGGCCGCGAATCCCCTAGGCCGATGCCACCGGCATCTCCAGGGAACCTTTGATCTCGTCCACCATCCGCTGGAACGTCTCGTCGGAAACCACCGGTTCCAATTCGCCCAGGTCCACGTTGGTGATGATGTCAACCCACGAAGTGCAGCCCTTGTATTCCGGTAGAAAAGGTACGGTCACCGGCTGCTCCATTCGGTAGACCCGCATCAACATGATGGCCAGGGGCACCATGGGCTTCCAGTGGAGGCGGGACTGGGCGTACTCTTTCGTCCAGATGTGGTGGGGAGACAGAGCGTCCACCGGCTCTTGTTGGGAGATCTCCACCAGTTCTTCCACCTTGGCCCAGTGGGAGAAACGAATCTCCTCCTGATTGTGCGTCTGGGCCATCAATTTCCGGAACTGTTCCTGGTTTTCACCCTTGAGCAGGTCTTCCCGCTGGTGCTCGTAGGTCGGGTACAGCAAGAATTCGGGATGGATCACCCGGAAATCCTTGCCTTCCTCGTGAATGCCACCCTTGCGTATCAAGAGTATCTGCTGCCCCTGGGCCAGGGCGTCTACGGTCACCGCCCATTCTTTCAGTGCGATCTGGCAATTATTTGGCAAGGCTCCCCCATGTGATAGTTACGGGTGATAGTTACGCCGGTCTATAGGATCCTAGTCTTGGTTCAACTTAAGACCAATATTATCACCCGGCGCGCCCTAGCTCAAACCGCTGGACCGATCGGTTTTCGGCCTGGTTACATCTGGTTTTTCAGTGCGTGATCCATGAAATCGGAGAGTCGTGGTTGAATCAACACGGGGCTGATCGCCTCTCCGTTGGGCTCCGTCACGGAGCAACCCGGTGGTCCATCAAGAATTCCCGGAACGCCCGCTGGGCCGAGGAAAGATACCTATCCTTCGGATGGACCAGCGTCAGGGGGCGGCGGCAATCCCAGCCCTCCACATCCAAAACCACCAGCATCTCCGCTTTGACCTCGGCGGTGACACCCATCCGGGAAATCACTCCAACACCGCCTCCGGCAACGGCCGCCTGTTTCACCGCCTGGTTGCTGCCAAGCTCCAGCACAACCTTGGCGTCCACACCAAGCGCTTGCAGATGGCGTTCCGCCGCATCCCTGGTGGCCGAGCCGTGTTCCCGCACGATGAGACCGGCCTCCACCACCTGTTGCGGCGTCACCGGCTGGGACGAGGCCAGCGCCAGAGGGTGATTCGGCGCGGCCACCATCACGATCTCGTCGTCCATGTAGTGGACCATTTCCAGTTCGCCGGAATGCTCCTCGGGACGTTCGCCGACCATCCCCAGATCGATCTCCCGGTTGAGCAGACGTTGGATGATTGTCCTGGTATTGGCTATCACCAGCTCGGTCTGGATGCCGGGATACAACTGGCGAAACCGTCCCAACGCCAGGGGCAATACATACTCTCCAGGGGTGGTGCTGGCTCCCAGGGTCAGGCGACCCACCTTCAGGTCCTCCATCTCCTCCACGGTGTCCAGCAGCTTGTCCGAAAGGGAGAATATCTGCTGGGAGTAAGCGTAGACCGTCTCGCCCACGTCGGTCAGCGTCAGATGGCGGGGGCGCCGGTGGAACAGGGTGACCCCCATGGATCTTTCCAACTCTTGGACCTGGATGGACACGGCAGGTTGGGTGATGTCGAGGAAAGCGGCGGCCTTGGAAAAGCCTCCCTGGGAGGCCACAGTGTGGAAGATGTAAAGCTGATGAAAGTTCAACCGGCTGCCGGCCGCCGGGTTTGGCGCGGCGGTTGGATGAACCGATGGCGGCCGGGCCGCCGGCAGCTCTGGCACCGCGGCCTACCGGGGCGCCGCCAGGTGTTCCAGGCCCAGCAATCTGGTGAGGTTTTTCGACGTGGCCTGGGTGACTTCTTCTAAAGAGATACCCTTCAGGTCGGCCAGTTTTTGGGCCACCGCCTGCACGTGGCGGGGCTCGGTCCAGTTGTGCCGGTATTTCTTGAAGGGCTGGGGGGCCGCGTCGGTTTCCAACACGATGTTATCCAGCGGGATATTCTTGGCGGCCTCCTCCAACTCGGGCAGGCGCAACAAGGGACGGGCAAAAGAGATGAAAAATCCGCAATCAATGGCCTCCCGGGCGGTGGCTTCGTCGGCCTGGAAATAGTGCATCGCGCCGCCGACGTCGCCCGCCTGCTCTTCCCGCAGCGTCTGAAATACCTGGGGATGGGACTCCCGTGAGTGGAAGATTATGGGCAATCTCAGGCTCTTGGCCAGTCTTATATGTTGGCGGAAGACCTGGTATTGGATGGCATGGTCCGGGGAAGCCGGCAGGAAATCCAGGCCAACCTCACTGATGCAGATCACCTTGGGCGAAGACTTGGCCAGTTCTTCCAACGTGGCGTAAACCTCGTCGTCCACCGGTTCGTTGGCTTCCATGGGGTGGATGCCCACACCGGCGTACATGATGTCGTAATCCTTCGTCATCTGGATGCAGGCCCGGGACGAGTCCAACGTGGTCCCGGCGGTAACGATATATCCCACGCCGGCTTCTTGGGCCCGCTGGATTATCCCGGGCATCTCGTCGGGTGCGTACTTGTCCAGATGGGTGTGGCAATCCCCCAGAGGGAACCGCGGGGATCCGTCAGTCTCGTTCATGATTCAATGTTATACTCTCAGCCGCGTAAGCGAGTCAACCGGATGGCCACAGGGGAATCACACCAAGACAAACGTACCGTCCCCTCCTGCCATATCATGGGTTTCCAAACCTGGCGCTAGGGGAGTTGGGACTCGTTGACAGTCACCAACGGCAATGATAGCATAATTGTTGACCAAATTAGTCGACAATCCCTATCCTAGCTGATTTAGCTTGCCCGGCGGCAAAGGGACGCAGAATAAATGGCACAATCTCCCACAACCAAGCGTGGCTCCACTCCCGCGGTCATATCCCGTTCCACCACCTCCACCGAACTGGATACCGACTATAAGTGGGGATTTAGCCTGGACATCGAGACCGACCTCGCCCCCAAGGGCCTGAGCGAAGATATCGTCCGCCTGATCTCCGCCAAAAAGGACGAGCCGGAATGGATGCTGGAATGGCGGCTGAAGGCCTTCCGCCATTGGCTGAAACTGAAGCAACAAGCGCCCACTTGGGCCAACGTCCATTACCCGCCCATCGACTTTCAGGACATCCACTACTACGCCGCCCCCGGCTCTGCGGATAACCGCCCCAAGAGCCTGGACGAGGTCGACCCTGAGATTCTGGAAGCCTTCGAAAAGCTGGGCATACCACTGGCGGAGCGGGAGAAATTGGCCGGCGTAGCGGTGGACGCTGTCATGGACAGCGTTTCCGTGGCCACCACCTACAAGGAATCCCTGGAAAAGGTGGGGGTCATCTTCTGTCCCATCAGCGAGGCCATACGAAACCACCCAGACCTGGTGAAGAAGTATCTGGGTTCGGTGGTCCCTTACGCAGATAACTTCTACGCCACCCTTAACTCCGCCGTGTTCAGCGACGGCTCCTTTGCCTACATTCCCAAGGGAGTGCGGTGCCCCATGGAGCTGATGACCTATTTCCGCATCAACCAGGCCGATTCGGGCCAGTTTGAGCGGACCCTGATCATCGCCGAAGAGGGCAGCTACGTCAGCTATCTCGAGGGGTGCACCGCCCCAGCCCGGAAGACCAACCAACTCCACGCCGCCGTGGTGGAACTGGTGGCCATGGACGATGCGGAGATCAAATATTCCACGTTGCAAAATTGGTTCCCCGGCGATAAGGACGGCAATGGCGGGGTTTACAACTTCGTGACCAAGAGGGCCAAGGCCAAGGGCCGCAACTCAAAGATATCCTGGACCCAGGTGGAGACGGGATCGGCCATCACCTGGAAGTACCCCAGCGTTCTGCTGGACGGCGATAACTCGGTGGGCGAGTTTTACTCGGTGGCCCTGGTCAACAACCACCAGCAGGCCGATACGGGCACCAAGATGATCCACCGGGGCAAGAACACCAAAAGCACCATCGTGGCCAAGGGGATCTCGGCCGGGCAGGGCAGCGCCACCTACCGGGGCCTGGTCAAGATCCTGCCCTCGGCCACCAATGCCAAGAACTTCACCCAGTGCGATTCTCTGCTCATCGGCGACCAGTGCGGCGCCCACACGGTGCCCTACATCGAGGTCAGAAATCCCACCGCCCAGGTAGAGCACGAGGCTTCCACCTCCAAGGTCAGCGACGATCAGCTCTTTTACTGCCAGCAGCGAGGCATTTCGGCCGAGGAGGCCCACTACATGATCGTCAACGGCTTCTGCCGGGGCATCTTCCAGGAATTGCCGTTCGAATTCGCCATGGAGGCCTCCCAGCTGCTAAAGGTCAGCCTGGAAGGCGCCGTAGGTTAAGCATAGATTGATATGAGCGGCAACTCCGCCCCATCGGGCATCCCCCTCCTCGACATCCGCGATCTCCACGTCTCCGCAGGAGGCCTGAAGATTCTGCGCGGCGTGAACCTGACCGTGAACGCTGGAGAGGTCCACGCCATAATGGGCCCCAACGGCTCCGGCAAAAGCACGCTGGCCAACGTGCTGGCAGGCCGTCCCGACTACACCGTCGACCAGGGAACAGTACTTTATCTGAACAAAAACCTGCTCGAGATGGAGCCCGAGATCCGGGCCAGGGAGGGCATCTTCCTGGCCTTCCAGTACCCGGTGGAGCTTCCAGGCGTGCGCACCTGGCAATTCCTAAAGGCCGCGGTTGACGCCCAAAGGGTGCACCGGGGCGATGAAGAGATGAGCGCCCGGGAATTTGACCGGCTGCTGAAAGAAAAGACCGAGATGGTCCAAATCGACCCGGACTTGGTGAAACGCGCGGTGAACGAAGGCTTCTCCGGCGGAGAAAAGAAACGCAACGAAATACTGCAAATGGCAGTGTTGGAACCCAAGTTGGCCTTACTGGACGAGACGGATTCCGGTCTGGACATCGATGCTCTGCGCATCGTCTCTGAAGGAATCAACCAGCTTCGAAACCCGGACAACGCCATAGTGCTGGTGACCCACTATCAACGCATCCTCGATTACGTAACCCCAGACTTCGTTCACGTCCTATTGGATGGCCGCATCGTTCAGTCCGGGGGCCCCGAGTTGGCCCACCAACTGGAAGCCCAGGGTTATGATTGGTTGAAAGACCCCCAGGAACAGCCAGACTTGCCAGACTTGATAGATGCCGACGCCTAAAGGCGTCCCCGAGGCCCAAAACCGATGACCCAGACCGCCGCCAAATTCCAGTCCTACTCCGACGGTTTCGTTGCCCTGACCCAAAGTTTCAACGGAGACGTTCCTGGTTGGGCTCAGGAGTTGCGTGACTCCGCCTGGTCCAGGTTCAAACAACTGGGGTTCCCCACCGCCCGGCGGGGCAATGAAAGGTGGAAATACACCAGCGTCAGGCCCCTGGCGGCCACCCAATTCTCCATACCCTTGGAGCTGGACCCCGATTCGGGTGCAGGCGCGCAAGACCTGCGGCGTTTGGCCCCATGGCAGGACGATTGGGTAAATCTGGTGTTCGTCGACGGGCTTTTTTCTCCCGCCTTGTCCACCGTTGACCCAGGTGTCGCCGCTATCGGGGGCGCGGTGGCGGGAAACTTGGCCCAACATATATCCGGTAATAGCATCGTCCAACAACACCTCGGGCGATACACGACCCTGGACGACGATGGGCTGCCGGCGTTGAACACTGCTTTCCTGCGGGACGGGGCCTTCGTCCACGTCCCACCTGGGGTTGCCGTCCCGTCTGTGTTGAACCTGATCTACCTGACCACGCCCCGGGCCCAGCCTAAAGCAGTATTCCCCAGGACGTTGATCGTGGCCGGAAGCGACAGCAGCGTAACGATAAACGAGAGCTACGTCAGCATGCCCGGCTCGGTCGACTCCGCCCACTTTTCCAACGCCGTCACCGAGATAGTGCTGGACGATGGCGCGCGGCACGGTCTCCGAGCGCTTGATCTCCTCGGCGATGATCTGGCGCACCTGGGGCAGCTGGTCGTGGGCCAGGATGTCGAGCACCTCGAAGGTCAATTGCTGGATCTGGTCCTGGGCTTCCTGACTGAGCCCGGGCGCGAGACGGGCGATCTTGCGCGCCAGGTCGCAACGCACCTCGTCGTCGACGTCCTCGGCGAGCAGGCGGTCGGCATGGCGCGGCGTCGTCTCGTTGGCGGCGATCTCGCGCCGCACCTCGGGAAGCTCGTCGCCGGCGAGGTAATAGAGCACCTCGGGCCGCACGTCGCCGCGGCCGGCGAGCTTGCGCCGCACCGCGCTGTCGGCGTCGCGCGCGAGCGCCTTCGAGTCGTCGTAAGAGACGGCGGGGTCGTTGGCGCCGAATATCCGGCTCAAGAGTCCGCTCACGGCATCGTCTCCTCCCGACTCACGGGCGGGGCCAGGGCAGAGGTGCCCTTGCCGGTTTGCTTGGCCTGGTACATCGCGGCGTCGGCCCGGGCGATCAGCGATTCGAGGTCCTCGCCCGACGCCGGATCGAAGACGGCGACGCCGATCGACAGCCGCAGCGGATGGTCCGCATCGCCCGAATGGGACTCCAGCGGCGCGCAAGCCTTGAGCATGAGCGCCGCCTTGGCGACGGCGTCCGCCTCGCCGATCTCGTCGAGCCAGACGGCGAACTCGTCGCCGCCAAAGCGCGCCGTCACGTCGTTCGCCCGGGTCGTCCGCTCGAGCACCTCGGCCAGCAGAATGAGCACCTCGTCGCCGCGCTGATGCCCGTGCACGTCGTTGACCAGCTTGAAATTGTCGAGGTCGGTGTAGAGCAGGGCGGCGGACCGGCCGGTGCGCATGGCGTGCTTGTGGCGGCG
>JADFPM010000091.1 GCA_022562335.1 Chloroflexota bacterium | reverse complement strand
GGTGTGGCGGCCACCCGGGTCTTCAAGTTCAATTGAGGGAGCGATCCTGCCTTGAATCCAAGGCTCCCGTGTTTGGTTTCTCAAGGATATTCCTGCGTTGTTTCCCCGGGTCTAATATCGTCTGGACCGGCTTCTTCTCCTTGGCGATTGTCGTGGTCATGGCTTGTGGCCAACCGGGCTCGGGTCTAACCGGCGAAGGGTCGCGGGAAGTGGAAGGAATGGTGGTGGAGGTGGTGGCCCGGAACCTAGAAGAATTGGAGACTTTGCGGATCAGAGACAGCGGCGGGACGATTTGGACTTTTACCACAGAAGGCTACGTGGGGATTACCCCGGCGCATCTGAGAGAGCATCAACTATTTGGCGACGCCGTGACCATCACATATCAAGAGAAGGACGGCCCGGAAGGACGGGTCTTGGTGGCGTCGGCAGTTGCCGATTAGCAGGGCTTAAAGGATATCCAGCAAGGCCGCTTCGATCTCTTCGGCGGTGGTGAACTGCTCGAACTTGGCCCGCACCCGGCCTTCATCGTCGATGATGAATGTCCACGGCTCCGTGGGCAGGTTCCATTCCGTCACCGCCGGTACGGTGCCTCCCACCGGTCTTCCACCTTCGATCAGATGCGGGTCCTTGAAAACTTCCACGTGGATGAAGTTGGCCCGGTCCTGATACTTCTCTTTGACCTGGGAGACCACATCCACCTGGGGCCCGCAGGTTGCGCTGACGCAAAAGGCGGGGGTGGAGAACACCAGCACCAAAGGTTTGCCCGAATCCAGCGCTTGGTCCACCGACAGCCGGTACAGGTCCGGGTCGGGGGGATTGGCGCTGGTGATGGTCCCCAGGTCATCGATGCTGTCGAGGCCGGCCAAAGTTGGCGTGACGCTACGAGGAGCAGGTTGGCCCACCGTAGGTGTGTCCGAGTTGGCTTTTACCTCGAAGGCCCCTCGCGCCATGATGGCCGTGCCGTCGGCCGTGGTGGTCTCAATGTTCAATTGCCAGAACCCAGGTTTGTCCAGGGATAGTTGGGTGGTGAACGCTCCCTGGTTGCCCACGGGCCATGCCCGAAAATGGGCCACCGATGTTGCCCGGACCTCTGCCGTTTTTGCCTCGGGGTCGAGGAAAACCGCGCTGACTTGGGCCTCGGCCGGCCGTATTGGCATCCCCTGGCGGTCAACAAGGCCGAACACGACCCGGTTGGGACCCACCGCTAGGTCGGTGGTTATGATAACCGCGCTGTATTGCGGGCCGCCAATCTTAGCCCCATCTAGTTGATCAAGCGGGGATGTTGGAGCATCCCCCAAAGACGCGGACGAACACGCCACGGCCAGCAGCGCCGCAGCCAACAATGCCGTCCCCAGAATATTCTTGATGCCCGATCGCCTGAGGCGGTGGCCGGCGGGATTCGTGTGGGTCTTTAGGATCGGGTGGAAGGTCATGATCTGTCCGAAACCGGGTGGTGGCAACCTTCTTACATCAGCCATACGGAGAGTAATACGAGGAGCGCTCCCCGGCGGACGCTTTGCCTGGTAGTTGCCCGGTGAGGACTCCGTCCTTCGAGAGATTTGGTCTAATCCCGCACGCAGAGTTGGATCAGCGGGTCCACCCTGAGAGCATCTTCCAGGTTAGATACCGCCTCGACGATACCTTGGAGTTTATGGGTAGGCCAGTCCATGTCGTCGAAAAGGGCGGTGATCCGTTGGGTCTCCGTTGCAAAATCCCACTCCAACTCGTTGCCCTGGAATTCGCCCTGATAGGTGGTGCCGCCGGTCATGCGAATGGTGATGCGGGGAGCAAATGCGGGCCGGTCTTGATGGCCGATGATCTCCACTTTATCTATCAATTTCATGACCAGTTGGTCGTCGGCCGGCGTCGGCTCGCCTGGGTTGATGCGGGGTTTCAGGGGCGGGTAGCTGCCGTGGACGCAGGTGTAGGCGGCGAAATAGTGGGTGCTGCCAACTCCAGGCGCGCTCCGCTGGGTATTTGGGAAGGCGGGCGAGGGGTACAGGGTCTCCAGCCAGTTCATGTCCACGGTGATCTTTTCCACTTCGGCAGGGGCCAGGTCGTGCCGGGCCCGGATCTGCGTCATCAACTCTATGACGGGGCAGTTGTATCCGGCGGTCTGGTATATCTTGGGTGTGACGTGCATGATCTCCCAACGCTGGCCCAGGTCCTCGGCCACGGCGGCAACCGATGTCTCTAGCGGGCCGGTGAATACGTAGGAAAGCTTGCCCTGGTTATTGCCGGTGAAGGCGTGGTAAAACCCGGCATCGCCTTCCAGGGCATATTCCGACCCTTTGACGTTTTCCCGGGCCAACAGGGCGGCCGTCACCCCGCTCCGGGTGGAGTTGGGCTCGTGAAACATCATCTCGTTGCCGCCGGCCCTGGCCCCTTCGGTGGTCCCACCGGTGAACGTGGCTGCCAGCGCCAGTGAGGTCACCACCTCGTCTTCGGTCAGTCCGATGATCTTCCCCGTGGTTATCGCCGCTCCCAGCGTCCCGTAGACCGGGCTGGAACGGAATCCTCTGGCCTGGGTGGAAGGTATGAAATCACCGGCGATACGGGCTTCCAGCTCGTAACCAAGCACCAAGGCGGTGAGCAGTTCCCGCCCGCTTGCTCCGGTCAACTCGGCTGATGCCAGGCCGGCCGGGATCACGCATGCTCCGGGATGGATCAGCATCCGGTAGGAGTCCGACTGGTTGGTGGTGTGCATCAGCTTGCTGTTGACGAATACCGCGCCGCTGCGGGTGGCACGGGCGCCGTCCACCAAGATGGTGGCGCCGTCGGCCTTGGGTTCTTCGGTTTTGGCGAACTCGATGGCTGCCCTGCCGCGGGTGGTGTCAGCCCCGATGATGGCTATGATCAGCTGGTGAAGTAAAGAGGCTTTGATCTTATCGACGACTTGCGGAGGCAGCGCTTCGTAATCCAACGCGTGGGAAAACCGGGCTAGGGTCCTGCTCAAGGAATCGGCCAATTCTGCACCTCCTGGGCGCGTCCATCAAAGCGATACCGAATCGTGGGAGATTGTAGGCGTTTCCCCGGAATTTGGTCAAATTGGCAAGCGTCACACCTTGGGCGGTTCCCGCCGGCCAACCATCAAAATCTAAATCAAGTCGTGCAACCGGTGGCCGATCAACCTCCGGACCACCGCCAGCAGCAGGACTGCGAGGATGATGATGCCGACGATCTTGATGTCCCAAGGCCGGGTGGCCATGGCCAGGACCGTTCCTGCGGCCGGAGGATGCTCGGTGTCGGTCAGCGCCATGACAAAGATCAAGACCGCCACCACCAATGCCAGGCCCAGGTCGCTGAGCAAGGGCGCGTCCAGCAATAATTCCCTCACCGGCCCTATGGCGGACAAAATGGTGAATCCCGAACCTATCATCAACGCCAGGATATGGCCTCCGCACAGGGAGCGGGTGCTGGCAATGCGGGAGGACGGATGGATGAATAGCGTCACCACGCTTGAGGCCAATCCGGCGGCCAGGGCGGCATTGGACAGTGAATCCACGAATACGAGAATGATCAACATGGCCACCGTGGCCAGGCCGGCTTGAACCACGTACCGGCGGGGGTTGCGGGCGAATCCGGGGTCGAGGATGTGCTGCCGGAAGAAGACCCGCGGATGGGTTAGCGCGCTCAGACCCTGGGAGAACCGGTAGCCCAGCGGACCGAACCGGTTTGGGCCGGGTTTGGGCGGTCCCGGGGCTGATCCAGTTTCCTCAGTCAATGGGCGCAAACTCCAGGGCGTTAGACTTGATTTGTCGCCAAAGTCAAACTTTGGGCGAAATCAAGCCAAACCCGGGCGCAGGGCACCGGCAGGACGTGTTGCACGAACCCGGAGACGCCGGGGAACACCACCAGCCGCCCGTTGGGAAACAGGTCCGCGGCGCTTCGAAAATCGCCCAGCACCTCTTCCCGCAAAGTGGCGGCGGCCAATATCAACGTGGGCGTCTGAACCGAAGACAACTGGGGGCCAAGGTCTCCGGCGGCATTTCTTTGGAACCCGCTGACCACGTGGGCCGGTGTCGCCGCCATCTGGCCGGCGTACCACCGGATGTAGGCCGGGTCCACCATCTGGGGGTCTAGGCGGCGGGTGATGGTGCTTTCCACCCACGCCGCGACGCCTTCCCTTTCGATGAGGTCCGCGCTCTCGCCGTGATGGGGATCGTTGAAGCTGGTGGGCGAGGTGCATGCGGTGAGGGACAGCAACCTTTCCTGGTGCAGGGTGGCGAACCGCATCGATATGGACCCTCCCACGGTCTCGCCCACCAGGTGGACCTTTTCCAGTCCAAGCTGGTCCAGGAATCCCAAAAGGTCGGCGGCGAAATTGTCTATGGACCAGGGATAGCCTGGATCTGGGACCGATGATTGGCCCATGCCCCGCATATCGAAGCGGATCACCCGGTAATGCCTGGCCAGGATAGGTATCCAGCCGAACCACAGCTTGTGGTTCTTGGCCATGCCGTGGTGAAGGACCACCGTCTCGGGCTGGGTCCAAGGGTCGGTGAAGTCGTCGATCTTGTAAAAGAGCTCCGTCCCGTCATCCAATCGGGTTTTCATGGCTCAACCTCTAGGTAACTATCTCAAAGGATGGTTCGACAAGCTCACCACGAACGGAGAGTGTTATTTCCGCCCGTTCGTCCCGAGCTTGTCGAAGGAGGGTCCATTCTGGATAGACGGTTTTGAGCTGCATTCTAGGTGTTTAGGCCCTGTTCGACGAAGACGGAACGGGCTATTCGCATGGCGGTGCGGGTGGTGAAATATCCGCCGTAGAGCGTCACCTGGATGAACACCTCCATGATCTCCTGGGGCGACATGCCCACCCGTAACGCGCCTTCGATGCGGCGTCGTATCTGCCGGTCATAGATGCCCAGGACGGTCATGGCGGAAAGGGCGCAGATCGTACGGCTTTTCTCATCAAGATTGGGGCGGGTGTAGATGGCGCCCCAGTGGTACTCGTTGATCAGCCGCTCCAACTGCATTTCCTGGGATTCGGAGTCGCCTGAGGCCTCCGGCACCGTGACGTCACCCATGTGTTGTTGGTGGGTGCTTAAGCCGGATTGGTAAAGTTCGTCGGGGGTCTGCTGGGAGTCATAGGCCAGGGTGGGAGTGAAGGATATACCTCGTTCCTCGAATATCTCCTTGGTGATACGCATGGCGGTCTCCACCGCGGGCACGCCCACGTAGAACGTCAGTTGGATGAAAACCTCCACCACCTCGTCGGGGGTCATTCCCACGTTCAGGCACCGCTCGATGTGGCGCCGCAGCAGGGGCAACTGGCCCAGGGCCATCAATGCCGATACGGTGCAGATGCACCGGTGCCGAGTGTCCAATTGGGGCCGGGTCCATATCGAACCAAACAGCGCTTCGTCGATGATCCGCTTCAGATCCGGGGCCAATTGGTCGATGCCCGGCAGGGTAAAGTGCCTGGGGTCTCCGCCGGCCATGGATGCGCGCATGGCCTGGCCTTTTTCAAACCGTTCGTTTAGCGTCGTCAATTTCATTGCTCCAAGAACATTTTATCTGTCCGGCTTTAACACGGGGTCCCGCAAAATCCATAAAGCAACGGGCCGTCAAACCCAGTCAACTTTTAGTGATGATCTCTTCGGCGAACCAGGCCATCCGGTCGGTGGTCTGGTTCAGGTCCGAACTCCGAATGTCAAAAATGGTGTGGGTGACGCCCACGTCGGTGTAGGTCTGTATGTCCTGTAGGATCTGCTCCGGCTGGCCCGAAAAACGGCGGCGGTCTTTATTTGATGGCGACCCTGAGGACGGCGAACCCGAATCATATAAAGGGGCCTTTATCGCAACGTCCAACTCACCGGGGTCCCGCCCGGCAGCCTCCGCGTACCGGTACAGCGTTACCAGGTCGCCGGCCAAGTCTTCGGGTTCCAGAGGCGCCGCCGGGATCGCTCCCACGGGATGCCAGCCGTTGCCCAACTCGGCGGCCCGGCGCATTGCCCTCCTGCTTTGTCCGCCAACCCATATGGGGGGATGGGGCTTTTGCACCGGCCGTGGCAGGAAGTTTATGCCGGAAAATTGGTAGTATTTTCCATCGAATGAGGGATTATCACTGGTCCAAAGTTCTTTGAATATCCGCAGGTATTCGTTGGTCACCTCTCCCCGTTCGGCAAAAGGGGGCGCATCCAGGGCTACGAATTCCTCTTCCATCCAACCAACGCCCACGCCCACGGTGAGGCGTCCTTTGGACAGCACATCCAGGGTGGCCAGCATCTTGGCCGCCAGCAGCGGGTTGCGGTAGGGCACGATCATCACGCTGGGCACCAGCCGGATATTCTGGGTGATGCCCGCGAGAAATGTCAGCAGGGTCAGTTGTTCCAGATACTCGCCGGTCTCTGCGCCGGGAAATTCACCGCCGACGGTATAAGGGTAGGGGGAATCGATCTTCTTGGGCACCAGGACGTGGTCCCCCACGACCATGGAGTGGAAGCCCAACTCGTCTCCCCGTTTGGCGATCTCGGCCAAAGCATCGGGCTGGGCGGTGGGGCCGTTGTTGGGAAGGTAGAAGCCGAACTCCATCATTTGCCTCCCCTAGCCGATTTAAAAGCGGCTGCAAAGGTTTCTCGGTCTTGCGGTCTATGCTTTGTCAGGCAAGTTACTATAGCTCGCTGGGCCAGGCATGTTCAACCCGTGGGGTTCAGCCCCCGGCGGACCGGTAAAAAACCGTTGGGCATGATAGGGGCGGGTTTTAAACTCGCCCCTGCGCGATTCATTGCGCGACCCATTGATGGAAGTGATTGCTAGAACCTGGCCGCAATGGGACGCCATTGACACCCTTTTATGCGGCTTGTAGACTTGGCCTGATCGTCAGAGGAGAGGTATTCAGGTGACTACTCAGGCATCATTTCTCACCGAGGAAATGCGTCAGCAGGCCATTGGCCTGGAAGGGCCTCCCGTCACGACGGAAGTGGAGAAAGGGGCGATAATCAAGTTTGCCGAGGCCATAGGCGACGATAACCCGGTGTTCAATGACGAGGCGGCTGCCCGCGAGACCCGTTACGGCGGCCTCATTGCCCCACCCACGTTCCTGCGTTCGGTGGCCTCTTCGCGTCCCGAGCTCCCCTTCGATTTCCCTTTCAACCGGCGGTTGGATGGCGGCAGCGAATGGGAGTATTTTGAACCGGTCCGGCCCGGAGACCGCATCACGGCGGTGGCCCGCATCGAGGATATCTCCGAGCGGAAGGGCCGTTTGGGCCTGATGATTATCATGTCTACCGTGACCACCTATCGGAACCAGTTCGATCAAGTGGTGGCCACCCAGATCACCACCGGGATTGCTTACTAGCCACGAACGATAGAACGTGAGATCGACAAAAAGATCGAGGACGCAGGCATGGCAGAGCAGGTTTACTGGGAAGACGTGACCGAGGGGATGGAAATCACGCCGCTGGCGAAGGAGCCGACCACCCAGCAGCTGGTCAAATACGCCGGCGCATCGGGCGACTATTACCAGATCCACTACGACAAAGACTTTGCCGCTGGCAACGATCTGGACGGGGTGATACTGCACGGCGCTTTGAAAAACGCCTTTTTGGGCCAGTTGATGACCCAGTGGATGGGACCCGAAGGTATGTTAAAAAAGCTTTCCTGCCAGTACCGGGGCATGGATTTCCCAGGCCAGACCATCACGGGCAAAGGGACCGTCACCCGTAAATATCAAGAACAAGGGCAAAACCTGGTGGATTGCGATATATGGCTGGAGAACCCCAAGGGGGAAAAGACCACCCCCGGCGCCGCCACCGTGGCGTTGCCCTCCCGCTGATTTGCCGAACTCCCGGCAGGCCACCCCGGATATGCCCTGCCGGATCACCTAGGATGCACCACCGTTCGTGTTCTCCGGTCTGATGGGCCGGATACGATTTAATGGGGACACGTGATCAGCGGCATCCCAGTTACCCGGGATGCCGGCCACCGGGGATTTAGGGAATACTCCCCCAGGTATTTTTAGGAGGACATTCATGCCAGACACGTTACAAGGCAAGGTTGCCATAGTCACCGGTTCCGGGCGTGGCATCGGCCGGGGAGTGGCGAAGATGATGGCGGAAGAAGGGGCCAAAGTGGTTGTGGTGGACCCTGGTGTCAACGTAGATGGCACCGGGGCCGACCAGTCGATCGCCGACCAGGTGGTGGCGGAGATCACCGGGGCCGGAGGGACCGCCGTTGCCTGCAGGGAGTCGGTCACCAGCATGGTTGGGGGAGAGAAGATCGTCCAGACGGCAATTGATAATTACGGACGGTTGGACATAGTGGTCACCTGCGCCGGGATCCTGCGGGACCGGATGGTGTTCAACATGACCGAGGAAGAGTGGGACGATGTCATCGCGGTGCACCTGAAGGGCACCTTCACCGTGGTGAAACACGCCTGCATCCTGTTCCGGCAGCAGCGCTCGGGGCGGATCATAACCTTCAGTTCCCAGTCGGGGTTGGTGGGCAACTCGGGCCAGGCCAACTACGGCGCGGCCAAATCGGGCATCGCCGGATTCACCAAGGTGGTGGCCCGGGACATGGGCCGCTACGGGGTGACCTGCAATTCGGTTGCGCCCCGGGCCCAGACCCGGATGATTGGGGCGATCCCCGACAGCGCGGCGGAGATCCGGGCCAGGAGCGGCGTGGCTTCGCTCTCGGAAGGCAACGAGATGGAACAGTTGGACCCCGACCACATCGCACCCTTCGTTTGCTACCTGGCCAGCGATTATACGGACACGGTCAACGGGCAGACGTTCCTGGTCTACGGCGACACGGTGTCCCTGATGTCCCAGCCCAGACCCCAGCAGACCATCTACGAACCCAGCGGTCATTGGGACCTGGCGAATCTGTCGCCCCTGGCCATAAACGTTCTCACCAAAGGGATAACGAATCCGGCGCCTCCGGCCCAGCAATAGATATCAATCTGGACCGGGAGCCCGCCGAAGCGGAAGCAACCAAACAGACCCAAACGAGGTGTTCATCAAATGGCCAATCTATTGCAAGACAAGGTAGCGATCGTAACCGGTTCAGGCCGGGGCATCGGCCGGGGTATCGCCATGCTGATGGCGGCAGAAGGAGCCAAGGTGGTGGTCGTTGACCTGGGCGTCAACGTCGATGGCACCGGCATGGACCAGTCCTTCGCCCAACAGGTGGTCAACGAGATCGCCGAGGCCGGCGGCACTGGAGTCGCTTGCGTGGAATCCGTCGCCACCATGAGCGGCGGCGAAACCATCGTCCAGACGGCCGTGGACAATTACGGCAAGCTGGACATCGTGGTCACCTGCGCCGGGATCCTGCGGGACCGGATGGTGTTCAACATGACCGAGGAAGAGTGGGACGATGTCAT
>JADFPM010000090.1 GCA_022562335.1 Chloroflexota bacterium | reverse complement strand
TTCCAAATGGGAAAAACCCTCTTAATGAGGATTATTTGCCCGTTGGTTTCAGCAGGGATGATGACATGGAACGATGCCGGTTATTTTTTTCCTGTGTCAAAGAATCCTGGGTGGGATTCACCTGCACCGCGTGTCACACAACGGAAATCACTTACCAAGGCTCCACGATTCGAATCGATGGAGGCCCCGCGCTGGCCGATTACAGTGGCTTCCTGAAAGGGTTGACGGAGGCGATGGAGGCTACCCACTCCAATCCAGAGAAATTTAACCGATTTGCGACCCTGGTCGGGGTCCAAGTGTTTATTTTTTCAGCTTTTCTACCGGCCTGCGTAGGTGAAGGCAAGTGAATTGGACCCAAACGACCCCACACCTTTCGATGGGGGTCTTGTGAGCTTCTGTCAGATCGAAGAATCAAACGCACCAACTAGCGTTTCAAGCTCGCCTTTAACGACAACCCGAGATCGGCTGGGCTTCGTGCGATCGAGCAGCCTGCGCGTTTGAGTGCTTCGAATTTCGCTTTCAAGCCCGAGTCAGCGAATACCAAGCACCCGCCTTCGATTGTATGGAAGGGTTTCGTGGCGTGAAAGCTAAACATAGTCACGTCGCCAAAAGTGCCAATGGGCTGGCTGTTCACCGTCACACCGAAGGCATGGGCCGCATCGTAGATGACGGGAATGCCGTGCCGCCGGGTGATGTCTAAAACCTGCTTGCGCCGTTCCAGCGTCATGGTCCAGCCCAGGGGGTTTTGGAAGGTGGGGATGGTATACAGGTATTTGACCTTCTTCCCCAATCCTGCTTGGCGTTCCAGGGTGGCCTCTAATTCCTGGGGAATGATGCCCTCATAGTCGCACTTGACCCCAACCACGTCGGTCCCGAACCGGCGCATCTGGCGCATGGTGCCCAGGTAGAAGAACTCCTCGGTCAGCACCACGTCCCCGGGGTCGGTCAGGGCTTGGATCAGCATGCCGATGGCTTCGCCGGAACCCGAAGTGAGGACCACGTCGTCTTGGTCAACCTTCATGTTGCGGTCCCGGGTCAGCTTTTCCGCTACCAACCGCCGCAACGAAGGCAACCCCGCCGGGTCGGGATAGTAGGCCAGGTCCTTACCCTCGCGGTCCAGCGCTTCTTTTAGGGAAGATGCCAGCCCGTCCAAGGGCAGGGTTTCCGGGTCGGGGTAGGCCACGGCGAAATCGTACTTGGGCCGTGGGGCCGAGCCCCGGCCACCGACGGCCACCGAGTTTTTGGAGAATAGACCTTCGTAACTGAAGCGCTCTGAATCCGCCATGTCTTTCCCTGCCTGTGATGATTGATTTAGCCCGTGCCACCCGTGTCACCGTGCCACCCGTGTCACCGTGCCACCCGTGTCACCGTACCGCCCGTGTCACCGTACCGCCCGGGTCAATGAAAGCAAGTATACATGCTTGGTATATGGGTTGGGTTTATAGCCGTGGATACGAAACCATGGTGTGTGGCCGCCCCGCAGCGCCTGAAAGAGACTAGCCAGAAAATCTGGGCTAATAAAGGTCGTCGTCGGAGAAGAAAGGCTGGTCAGGACCCACCTCGTTTCGCTCCAGGATGCGGTCGGTGTTCAACAGGCACGCCCGGAGCCAGAGGACGATGATGGCCCGGTCGATGCGGTCCTGTGGGGGATGGATCCTTCGGCCGAATTTCAAAGCCAGCCAGCCGTTGTAGCCGGCGGCGAAGAAGTCTTCCAGGAATTTAGTGGGTTCGGCGTCGGCGGCCGATGCTTCCAATATCTCCGCCGGGGCCTCCGAGCACATCATGCCCGGATTTTCGGTGGCAAGCTTGAGGAAATGTTCCTCCATGGCCGAATCCATAATATCACTCGCGTGTCACAGGGAAATTGAGAGGACTTCAGCCTCTTGATATAAGGGGGTGTTGGGGGTCCACGGCGGTCCCTGCGGCCGGGCTTTGGTTGTATCGGCGAAACACGGTCCCGACGCCCCCGGATCAAATCTTTGACCCAAGGGGCGTCCGAAAACCAAAGTCAGCTCACAGGTTCAGTTGCGGCACCAGGTAACCGCCCGACTTGTTGTAGATCTGCAGGCGGCTGCGCTGGGTATCCATCACCACCAACCGGTTGTTGGCGGTGTCGAAGGACACCCCGGCGGGCTGGGCGAAATTCCACTCGGGCTCGGTGGTTTTGACCTCGCGGCGGCGTTTCATATAGTCGGCGTTGGCGTCCACCGTCATCTGGGCCCACTTGGAGAGCTGCTGGGCGTCGCCCGATAGGCTGGTCAGGAATTTACCGTCTTTGTCGAAGATATGGACCCTGCCCTGCTCCCAATCGTTTTCGCTCCAGTCGCAGATATAGACATCGCCGTCGGGGTCCACCGCCACACCGGTGGGGTAATTGAGCTGTCCCCGGTGCTTGCCAGGGCTGCCAAATTGGGCCACGAACTTCCCATCGGAGGTGAATTTTTGGACGCGGTGATTTTTAAAGTCCGCCACGTAGACGAAACCTTCCCCGTCGACGGTGATGCCCCAAGGGGAATCAAGCTGATCGGGGCCGCCGCCCAGGGAGCCCCAGGAACTCAAGAACTTGCCGTCCTTGGTGAATTTACGGACCTTGTGGCTGCGCCCGTCGGTGATATACATGTTCTCATCGGCGTCTATGGCTATTCCCGCGATGCCGTTGACCTCGCCTTCGGGACTGCCCTCTTCGATGGCGGACCAGTGGCGCAGGTAGTCGCCGTCCTTATCGAAGACTGTCACCCGGTTCAGCCAGCCATCGGTGACGTAAAGGTTGCCCTGTTTGTCGGCAACGATGCCCACTCCCCAGATCAACTGGCCGTCGGCGTCGCCGTATTTGCTGAATTCTCCAATGAATTCCTCTTCGCCGGCCTGGCTTCCCAGGGTTACTTTGCAAATCCTGCCGCCCACGCCGGTGCGGTTCCAGGGGACGTTGCTGATGCTTTCGCTTCCCCGGTTGACCACGTACAGGATGCCGTCCTCGCCCAGGACGGCCGCCACGGGGTTGGAGAACCCCATGCCGGTCTGGGCGCCCCGGCCCACGCTATGGCTATAGTCGTAGGTCCGGCCTGCCACTGTTTCGGTTAGCATATCTAATTCCCTCTAAAAATCGATCCCGCCGGCCAACCAGGTTGCCCGGCCGGAAGCGGCTTCTTAATTGTATTAAGCGACGAAGGGCAGTTTCTCGAAGGCGCCTCCCACCAGGGGTTTGGCGTCCAGGTGCATGTAGTCTTCCAGGATGGTGGTGTACAGGCCCCGGAAGTCGTAATTCGGAACCACGTCGCCCTGCTCCAGGTCCTCGGCCTTCAGGGATGGGAACTCGCTGTACTGGCCTCCCTTGATGGGGTCTCCCAACAAGAACGCCGCTCCGCCGGCGCCGTGGTCGGTGCCGGAGCCGTTGTCGTGGGTTCGGCGGCCAAACTCGGTGAACATGAGCATGATGACGTTGTCGGCGACGTCGTGTTCTTTGAGGTCGTCAAAGAAACACTCCACCGCTTGGGAAACGTCGTGCCACAGTTTGTCGTGCATGCCCACCTGATTGGAGTGGCTGTCGAAGCTGCCGTGGTCGCAGTAGAGGATCCGGGTGCCGAACTCGGCCATGTGTATCTGGGCGATGCCCTTCAGCTTCTTGGCGATGGTGGTGTCGGGGTATTCGACGGTGGAGGAGTACATCTTGGGCGCTTCTTTCAGGATGTCGGCCCCTTGCAGGGTGTCGAGACCCGTCTGGCCCAGGTAATCCATCACCGCGCTGGAGCCCATCACCGGCGAGTAGAGGCGGGCGAACCGCTCCAGTATCTTGGTCCGCTGCTGGGTTTCGGTGATGCCCGGCAGCAGACCGTAGTTGTCCAGGTCGTCGACACAGGCCACGGGGACACCGGGCAAGGTCAGGGACCGGAACAATGCGGGGCCGAAGCTGACGGTGGTCAACACGTTTTCTTTATTGGGGTCGATGTCCCGGGTGGCGCGGCCCAGCCAGCCCTCGGTCCCCAGGATGTCGGGCTCACAGGTGTGCCAGATGTCCATGGACCGGAAGTGGGACCTGGGCGAGTTGGGGTATCCAATGCCGTGGATGATGGCCACTTGACCCTGGTCGTACAGGGTCTTCATGGGACCCATCTCAGGGTGGAAAGCTGCCTTGTCGTCCAGCTGTAGCTCTTGTCCCTCGGGCACGCCCACGGCTGGGCGATTGTCCCGGTACAGGGGGTCGGTGTAGGGGATCACCGTGTTCAGGTAGTCGTTGCCTCCAGTTAGCTGGAGGACCACCAACACCGGGTCTTTATGAGAACTAGTCATCTTTCTGCTCCTTGTTTGAGGAAGGTTGGCCCGCTAGGGGCGCCCCGATGGAATCGGGGCGCCCCTGCTTTTATGCGTACTGGTATTCCCGCAGGGAGACGATGAGTTGCAGCAACTCGCCGACCCGCTGGGTGGAAGATTGGATATCATCTTCGGAATCCCAACGGACCTCGCCCTTCTCTCCGGCAAAGTCCACCAATTCCCTGTGGCTCTCGGGGGCGACTTCCAGGGGTCCCATCAGGTCCAGACAACCGTCCACCAACTGTTCGGCCGACTGGCTGCCCTGGGCCTTGAGGCGGGAGATCATATCCTGGATGCCCGGCCGGGTGGTGTCGCCCACCAATTCGGCGGTGAAGTTCACCCGGCGCATCAGAGAGCCGCTGTTGATCCACTCGGCGCCGGTGTGCCAACCTTCCACGCTGGGCGGGTTGAGCAGGTCTTGGCCCATGTAGCATGGCTGCCGGGAAAGGTCGCCGATGCCCGGAGCCGGAAATTCGGCGCCGCCCACCAACTTCAAAGTTCCGATCACCACTTCCGCGGGGCTCTTGAGCCGGGCAAACCGGGCGTCCTTGAAGAAGTCGGACTTGAACAACACCCGCAGCATCGAGCGTATGTCGTAATTGGACTCCATGTATGCGTTGGCCAACAGTTCGATGGCCGCCTCATCCTTGGGAGGCGTGACCGCCCATGCGGGGACCTGGGCTTCATCGGCCACGAAGAAGTTGTACAGGTGCCGGGCGATGAAATTGGCGGTGGCCGGCTGGCGGCAGATGATGTCTATGATGTCTTCGCCGTTGAAGTTGCCCGTCTCGCCCAGGAAGGTCTTTTCATCTTCGTCGTGGTCTTCTTCCCGGTATTTGAAGAACCAGTCGAAACGGCCTAGCGGTCCTCGGGGAAGCTTGGGTTCGATGGTCCAGCCGGTGAAGGCCCGGGAGCATTCGCGGACATCGACCTCGGTGTAGCTGCCGACGCCCATGCTGAATAGCTCCAGCAGTTCCCGGCCCCAGTTCTCATTCACCGCGTCGGCGGTGTTCTCGTAGTTGTCCAGCCAGTAGATCATGGCCGGGTCTTTCGCCATCTCCAGCAGGAGGTCCCGGTAGTTTCCCATACCCTTATGGCGGAACTTGACGATCATGTCCATCACATCGTCGTAATGGTCCACCTTGGAGACGCCGGTGGCGAACACCTGGTGCCAGAACAGAGTCATCTTCTCTTCAAGAGGCCGCTTGGTGTTGAGAATGTCCCGCAACCACTCGGCTGCGCCCATGCCCGGCAGCGTTCCCGGCCGCCAGGTCCAGGGGTGGTAACGCATCATCTCGATGCGGTCCAGGGGCTCTTGCGCGTCGGGGTCCAGCAGCGCTTCCACCGTGGCTTCGTAGCCGTTGGCGGCCAACACCTCCAGTTCGTCCCGGGTGGCGCCAAAACCGGCGCGGCGCATCAAATGGGCCATCAAAGCTATGTCATTGTTAGCCATCAGCTCTACACCTCAAAAATATACAAACGTTTCCGCGACCAGATCCTAGGCGCATTTTAGCGGGTACCGCTGATTTGCGTCAAGGTTTTGGCCTTTGGCCCCGGCGGACTGGAAAGCGGGGCCGGCATACATGGGTTCAATGCCTGGAAAACCAGAGGCAATTCCTGGACGGACGGGAGCGATACGTGGATAGATTTGCCTGTCCCGTGGATAGATGTTCTCCCTTGTCGCGATCGGACCAGTGACGTATCATCCGCCTAGGCCAAAATAATCATCGATCTGGCACGGGAGAAAGTAAGATGAGCACTGTGATCTCGGGCAAAGAGTTTAAGGTAGTTCACGGCACCGCGGACCCCAGTACGACCCCCCAGACCCGCGGAATGATCCGCCAGCCGGGGATCGACTCCAACACTGCGGGAGCCAAAAAGATCTGGCTGGGGAAGGTGACCTGCCTTCCCAATACCATGGGTCCTCCCCACCACCACGGCGAGGCGGAAACGGCCGCGTACGTGATCAGCGGGTCGATACGGGTCTACTTCGGCGAGGATTTCAAAGAGTACGTGGATGCCGGGCCGGGGGATTTTATATATGTCCCCGCCAATACTCCTCACATTGAAGGCAATGTAACCGACGAGCCGGCGGAAGCCATCCTCTCCCGGGGCCCCGACAATATCGTGATAAACCTGGGCGAGTAGGACGGCGGAGCCGCACCGCTCCCGCCAATCCTTGACACCCACTTCCATTAACCTATACTTGCGGCGAGACCGAAGGCGCCTCTTTCCGGGATTTTTGGGCCGATAGACCACGGGGCCTGAAAGTGTACGGGGGGGGCGCCGGATTTTTGGCCGGATTTATGGCCGAGGGGATTTGGGAGAGGAATCGGTGGGACCGCAAGATTTGGCGGGAGCTTTGGACGGCGTGCGGGTGGTGGAATGGGGCAGCTTTATCTCCGCCCCTTTCTGCGGCAAGGTACTGGCCGAGCTGGGCGCTGACGTGATCAAGGTAGAGCCGCCGGTTTACGGCGATGAGAGCCGCCGCCACGGCCCCTTTCCCGGTCACGTGCCCGACGCAGAGCGCAGCGGGCTGTTTCTATTCGCCAATCTGAATAAACGAGGCATCACCCTGGACCCCGATTCGGCCACGGGACGGGAACTTCTGGACGGCTTGTTGGAGACCGCCGATATTTTTCTGGAGAACCAGCCCGCCGCCCTTACCCAAAGACACGGCCTTGATTATGAGTCGTTACGATCCCGGTTCCCAAAGCTGATCGTCACCTCCATCACGCCATACGGCAGGACCGGCCCCTATCGGGATCACAAGGGCTACGACCTGACCGCCAATGCCATCGGCGGCATGAGCTTCGGCGCCGGGCATCCCCACCGGGAACCCCTGACCACGCCCTTATACCAGGCAAGTTATCTGGCCGGGGCCGGCGCGGCCTTTGCGAGTCTTGCCGCCCTGTTGGGGCGGGACATCACCGGCCGGGGCCAACTGGTGGACGTGGCCGAAGGCCAGGTGCTGGCCGTCCTGCTCAGCGGCTACCACCTTCCTGCCTATATATACCGGGGGGTGGCCGGTTGGCGGTCGGGCAACCGCATGCGCTTGGGTCTGTTTCCCAATTGCGTCTTGCCTTGTAAAGACGGTTACGTCTGCATCGACGCGCCTCAACTGGAGCAGTACCAGCGTTTCCTGGCTTTGATGGGAGACCAGGAATGGGTGAACGAGCCCCGGTACCGGGACCGGCGGGCCATGAGCGAAGACTATCCCGAGGAGGCGGAGGCGTTGATCACTCCCTGGTTCATGGAACACACCAAGGAGGAGATCCTGGCCATCTGCCTGGAGAACCGCGTTCCCTGCGCGCCGGTGCGGACCTTCGGCGAAGTGTTGGAAGACGTTCACCTGAACAGCCGCGATTTTTTCAAGGACGTGGACCATCCCCAGGCCGGAAGACTGAGGTATCCCGGCCCTGCCTACCACCTGCTCGATTCGCCCTGCCGGTACGTGCGGCCCGCGCCGGAATTGGGCCAGCACAACCAGGAGATCCTGTGCGGAGAGCTGGGTCTTGATCCTTCCCGGTTGCCGGAAATGGCCCGGGCGGGGGTGATCTAGCGTGCCCGCTGAACCACTGGGACACCCCGGACCTTTAACCCCATATCGGATCGTTGACCTGGGCAGCGCATGGGCCGGGCCCATGGCGGCCCAGCTTCTGGCCGACATGGGGGCCCAGGTCATCAAGGTCGAGAGCCGGGAACGGTTGGACGGCCTTCGTTTGGGGCGGCCGATGGTGGGCGAGGATGCGGCGGGCGGCGACCGGGGCCTGTGGCCCGAGCTCCAACCCGTGTTCCACAGCATCAACCGCAATAAACTGGGTGTGACGTTGAACCTGAAGACTGCCGAGGGCGTGGACCTGGCCCGGAGCCTGATCGCCCGCAGCGACGTGGTGATGAATAATTTCTCTCCCGGCGTGCTGGGCAGATTGGGTCTGGATTACCCGGAACTGAGGCGGCTTCGTCCGGACATCATCCTGGTGTCCATGCCGGCGGTGGGCGATTCGGGTCCCCTGAGGGACATCCTGGCCTATGCGCCCATAATCCAGGCATTATCCGGGCTGATGAGCGTGGTTGGGTATCAACGGGATGAACCGCTGGTCGGCGAGCTCCAATCGCCTTGGAGCGATGCCGTGGCCTCCATCCATGCCGCTCTGGCCACCCTGGCCGCCTTGAGACACCGGAACCGGACGGGAAGGGGGCAGATGGTTGAGGTCGCCCAATTGGAAGCCACCGCATCCATGCTGGGAGAGGCGTTTTTAGACCATCAGATGAACGGCACGGAGCGGATGCCCCAGGGGAACTTCGATTCGGAATTCGCTCCCCACAATAATTATCCTTGTGACGGGGATGATAAATGGGTGGCCATCGCCGTCAAGACGGAAGAGGAGTGGCGGGGTTTCTGCCGGACCCTGGGAGAGCCGGAATGGACCCGAGACCGGCGGTTTGCCGACCGGGCGGCCAGGCTGGGCAACACGGAGGACCTGGACGGATACGTCTCCCAGTGGACGCGGGGTCTATCGGCCCAGGAGGTCACTGAAAAACTGCAGGGTAACCAGGTGGCGGCCATGCCGGTGATGAACATCGAGGACCAATTCCTGGACCCCCACCTGCAACACCGCCAGGCTTACGCCCAGGTGGACCACCCCCACGTTGGCGCGGAATGGGTTTACGGCATGCCCTGGCTGCTCAGCGAAACCCCGGGAAGCGTGAGGACCCCGGCCCCATTATTGGGCGAGCACAACGAATACGTGTTCCACCAACTGCTGGGCGTCCCGTTGGATGAAATGGAGCGACTTCAAGAGCGGCAGGTCATATACTAGCCCCACGTTAGGCCAGTGGAACCAATAAACCCGATGTCCAGGTTTTGTCGGTGGTGCTGGCGTCCATCTAAACCAAAAGAAAATGTCATGCTGAGCCAGCCGCGGCGGCGAAGCATCTGGGGTGGGAGACACCTTGTCCCAGACCATTGGCCAAGCTCGGTGGGGCACCGAAATATTGGCACATCGGGTCGTTTAAATTAATTAGCCGCCGGCCCGG
>JADFPM010000089.1 GCA_022562335.1 Chloroflexota bacterium | reverse complement strand
AATATCTGGGCGCCGACATCAAGATCCTGGCCGACGGGCTGGTGAAACACGCCGCGCCCTTGGGCCAAACCGATCTGGGGTTGATGGCCCGGGAGACGGCCACCCGAGGTATGGCCGACGGGCTGATCATCTCCGGGCCCGCCACGGGGTTACCCACCTTGGCCACCGACCTGGCGGCCGTCCGGGAAAAGATACCAGACGGATTCATCCTGGTGGGCAGCGGCGTCACCGAGTCCAACGCCGGGGACCTTCTGGCCATCGCCGACGGAGCTATTGTTGGCACCAGCCTAAAACAGGACGGCGTCATCACAAATCCCCTGGACCTCCAAAGGGTGCAAGCCATGGCGGCGATCTTCGGCGAATTCTCTTAGCCGCACTTGATCGCAGCAGCCGCTACCCTTCCATTGTCATGTTGAGCCAGCCGTGGCGGCGAAACATCTGGGGTGGGGCCCGCTTCCGCTGACTACTCTCCGTTCATGCTTGAAAAAGCCGATGTTAGGGGAGGCTGGCAGTTGGTCACGGCCTTTCCATAGCAAGATTTGAGATTCTTCGCCGCTGCGGCTGGCTCAGAGCTTGTGATTCTTTTGATGTTTCATAAAGATGAGATGTTGGTAGACTGGTGTTTCCTGGGATCCGAGGGACATTGGAGGTCTGGTGTGTTGGCCCGGTGGTCAGCTTGCGTTCCTCGGTGGGAGCCAAGGGCCGGGTTGCCTCTCCCTTGGCTAAGCTTAGGTGGCCAGGGCAGCCCAGCGCAAAAGGTTGTGGGCCACCGCTACCATAAGCATTACCGTGGTGACCTTGGCCAGCCCCCGAACGGTGAATTGGGACACCCCGTGCTGGCGCACCTGGGCATTGGCCCATTCGGCGGTGGAGCCCCGCCCTCGGTACACCGCCTTGGCTTCCCCGGTGGCCATTCGCTGGCGCCACTGGACCACTTGGGGACTGTCACCGTAGCGGGGCTGGTACCTTTCCTCCTCCGGTTTGTTCCTGGGCAGCTTCACCGGGGCGTACACCGTGAGGCCCCGTTCTTCCAGGGCGGTAATGTCTTCCTTGGTGGCAAAGCCACCGTCCATCAGATAGTCTTTGGGATGTTGGCCCGTCCGCTCCATCACCTGCTCCTCCATCGGCAGGGCCTGGCCCGCATCCGTGCCTTCCCTAACGACGCTCACCCCCACGATGACTCCCTTGGCTTGGTCCGTGGCCAGTTGCACGTTGTAGGCTGGCCGAAAGCCGCCGTCGGGCATCTTCATCACCCTGGCCTCCGGGTCCGTGGTCGAAGTCCTCGGCTTGGTTACCTTAGCCCGCTTGGGAGTGGCCAGCGTCTGTTGCTGGCGTTCCTTGGCGGCTTGGGCTGCCGGCAGGTAATCAAGAGCCATCTTCACCCGCTCTTCCCTCTCCCGGGCCGCGCGCTCCCTGGCGCCCCGCTCCCTGCGGCTCACTCCCGGGTCGGGATGCTCCCGCTCCTTGGCCAGCCGTTTCACCTGGGCTCTCGCATCCTTCAAATGGGCCTTCAGCGTCTCCTTCCGGCGGAAGGAACTGGCCCCGGCGCTGGCCCGCACCCGCATCCCGTCTTGGGCCACCCGGTCCAGGGTGACAGCTCCCGCAGCCGTAAGCGAAGCTACGATCTGGGTCAGCAACTCGTCCAAGGCTCCCTGATGAGCCCCACGGAAGTCCGAGAGCATATGGTAGTTGATGGGCACACCGCCGCAAAGCCACCGGTAGGCATCGTGCTCTTGGCACAACCGGGTCAACCGCCGGGCGCTGCCTATCCCCTCCACCGTGGCCAACAGCCAAAGGGCCAAGAGCACCTGGGGGTCCGTGGCGGGCCGGCCCGGCCGGTCCAGTGTCGCCTTGATGGCGCCGTAGAAGCGCGACAAGTCCATCTGCTCCAACACGCCCCAGATGGCCCGGGCCGGGTGGTCTTCGGCCAGCGCCTCGTCCAGGTCCCGGGGCAGCCACTGGAGTTGCTGCCGGTTGGGCTTGAGCACCCTAGCATCCTGGGGGCGGGTCGGCGGAGCAGGCGCCCGCTCCTCTTTTGGCGGCAGTTCAAACAGCGTCGGTTCAGTCATCTCTCCCCACCCATACACCAATTTCCTCTATTATCCCTTATCCCATCCCACCATACGAGGCGTTGGAAGTCTATTTCTTCACAAGCTCTCAGGATGAGCGGTGGTTCTAGCTGAAACCACTTGCGCATCGACAGGCCAACTTGCGGCAATAAAATGCCCCGGCACTTTTGAGCCGGGGCGTTTTATCGCCGTTGTTTTAGGCCGCCGTCTTTTTTGAACTCACTAGGCTGCTTTTTCTACGGCTTTTTCGAGTTTGGCGTAAGTCCAGTCCAACAGTTCCTCGGTCTCTTCCCATCCGATGCAAGCGTCGGTGATGGAGGTGCCGTATTTCAATTGAGACAGGTCATCGCCCAATTCCTGCTTGCCCGGCGCCAAGTTGCTCTCCACCATGCAGCCGACGATGTCGGTGTTCCCGGCCAGGCGTTGTTCCACCACGTCCTTGAGCGCCCCGGCTTGCTTGGAGTGATCTTTGTTGGAGTTGCCGTGGCTGCAGTCCACCAGCAGTTGGGAGCGGACCCCCGCCTTCTGGAGCTGCTTTTGTGCGTGGGCGATGGCGTCGACGCCGAAGTTGGGACCGCCATTGCCGCCCCGCAGGACCAGATGCCCGTCGGGATTGCCCGTGGTGCGGACCAATGCCGTCCGGCCCTGATGGTCGAGGCCCAGGAAACCCTGGGGAGAGCGGGCGGAAACCATGGCGTCGACGGCTATCTGGGCATTCCCGTCGGTGCCGTTCTTGAATGCCACCGGCATGCTCAACCCGCTGGCCATCTGGCGATGGGTCTGGCTCTCCGTGGTGCGGGCCCCGATGGTGGACCAGGTGATCAGACCTGCCAGATATTGGGGCAGCACGGGGTCCAGAAACTCGGTTCCCGCGTACATGCCCATCTCGCCGATCTTCAAGAGCAAAGCCCGAGCCCGGTATAACCCGGTTTCAATGTCAAAGGTGCCGTCAAGGTGGGGGTCGTAGATATAACCTTTCCAGCCGATGGTGGTCCTCGGCTTTTCGAAGTAGACGCGCATCACGATCAGCAGCCGGTCACTTAGTTTCTTGGAAAGATCAACCAGCCGCCGGGCATAATCCAGGGCCACTTCCTCATCGTGGATGGAGCAAGGCCCGACTATCATCATGAGCCTGGTATCCTGGCCATCCAAGATGTTGCGCACTTGCTCCCGGCCCGATATGACGGTACGTTCGATCGATGGGGTTATCGGAAGTTTATTTACAAGATCGATCGGGGTGATGAGAGGAGTTGTACTTTCGATATGTACGTCTCGGGTCGCTGATGGCAACATCTATTTTCGCTCCTATCGGCGAGGGTTGCTAACCTTCCATTGAGCCCTCCATCACCACCACCCACCCAGTGGAATCTAAGTTTTGTATGTTTAACGCTGTATAGACAATCTGGAGAATCAAAAAACCCAACCGCTGCCGGCTGGGGTTTGGACGCTCCCTGAGGAATTAGTCTACGTTAGATGACTTCGGGCACCAAACCTACACCGGCGGCACTGGGGCCGGGAAAATAGTGGTAATACCCGAAGTGCCAGCGAAATGAGTTCATAGCAATCAATAATACAGCCTTAGGTGGGCAAGTCAATGCCTGATATCCGGCAAATATTGGTTGAATCCTGGGTCATGGACCCATGGAGAAGAATTTAAACGCCCCAGCCATGACAACCTGGTGCGTTTTTGGCAACCCGCGTTTAGCGGCACGCGGATGGTGGCCCGCGGCGGTCACTCCCAGATGGCGAACACCTTGAATGAGATCTGGGACTGTTCGTTGAGCGTCTCCACGATCTCCGCAGGCCGGTCGCCCAGGACTCCCAGGGGCACCAGCCAGTTCAAGAACTCATGGTCGCCCGATTGCTGGATCTCCTCGGGAGTGAGATCGGCGATCTGGCTGCCTTTCCCATTCTTCAATAGCTCCAGGTTTCGCTGGTCGAAATCCTCATCGAACTTCGAGCAATTGAATTTATGGGTGAGGAAGCTGTGGGACCAACTGGACGACGCGATGATGGCCACCCGTTCACTGCGGGTGTCCAGGAACCGGCGGATGGCCTGGCCCAGATCGTAGCACCGGCGGGCGGTGGGCCGGGGCGGATAGCCTTCTCCCGCTTCCTCGCCGTAACAATTCACGAACAGGGGCAATATGGTGAGTTCCCCATGGGGGTCCAGGAATGTCAGCGGGTTTATGTGGGCATGGGGCAACCCGAAATCCCATCCTTTGAGCTCGGTGGAAGATGCCATGTCGAACCCTTCGCGGATGGTGAAGGCCACCAGGTCTTGAGCGAATGAGCTGTCGCACTTCCAGGAATATTTGGCATCCTGCGGGGCGTCCCAGATATTGATCTTGCCCAGTGTCCGGTGGAAGGGATAACCCGCGACCTCGGAGCCGGTGTAGAAGCAAAAGGTGGGCAGGTTGTCCCGTTTGAAGTTCTCGGCCTGGTCGTCGCCGACGATTATGACCACATCGGGCTTCCAAGCGTGAAGCTTATCCCGCAGAACCTTGAAGGCGTCCACTATCTTCTGCTGGTTTTGTCTGTCGTGGACCAGACCATTGTCATCGGCCAGCTCTTCGATCATGGAGGGAGGCGCTTGGTAACCGGGAATGCGGGAGTAGATGCTTTTCCGCATATTGCCCCACTCTTCCGGTGGGTTCAAGATCATGGGGGCGTGGGAGCAACCGATTCCTAGAATCTCGGCCATGGCTATCCACCTCTCATATCGAATGATGGGCGGTTATGGATACTGCCCTTAACTCGATTCGGCGATAAGTTGCGGTCAATATGCTGCCAACGCCGCCCGGGCGCATTCCTGGTCCTGTTCTTCGGTGCCACCGCTGACTCCAACGGCGCCGATGATATTGGGAGAGTCCAATACCGGCAGGCCTCCGCCCGCGGCCATGATCTTTCCCTGGGTCGAAACGATCATGCTCTGGAACCAGCTTTGGCCCGACTGGGCCTGAAGCTGGGTGGTGGGCACCTGAAAGGAAGCCGATGTGTAGGCTTTATTCACGGCGATATCCACGCTCATGGGCCGGGCCCGGTCCATGCGGCCAAAGGCGACCAGCCGGCCCCCTTCGTCCACCACGGCGACGCTGACCGCGATATCCATTTCCAAGGCCTTGGAATGGCCGGCCTGAATCATGGTCAAGGCCTTTTCTATGGGAACTGGCATCGGCACTCCCTTGGTTTTACGATAAAAATCGGCGTTCTTCTCGATATAGGTGCGAAAGTGGCTGGGGACATCCACGTCCAGCCAGATGGCTTCCACGGGGCAGACCAGCTTGCACTGTTCGCACGCGATGCAGATCGCAGGGTCGACGAAGTATTGGTTCTCATCGTCGGCGGATTCGATGCAATCGACGGGACACACCTCTAGGCAGGTAGCGTCCTTTACGCCAACACACGGCTCGGCTATCACATATGTGGAAAACTGGGAGGTCATTTTCTTATTTTGCGCTCATTGGTGCTGTTGGCATCGGAGATCGGCCTTGGTCTTGGCTCCGGATTCAGGCAGACTCGCCGCTGGACACCAACGGCAGGTCCGTCAACACCACGCCGGAAAGGTGGACGTGGGCGGCCTTTTTTCCAGCCTTATTCACAGTGATGAATTTTCCATTTGCATCCATCCGGCCTAGACCAGCGGCCTCCGCCAGCGGCAGTGAATCCGCTTGCGAGTTGGTGGCCCGGAAGCCCAATTCACGAATGTAGGCGCCCAGGTAGTGGTTGACCACCGCGCCTTTTTGCACCGCCTGCTGGCCTCCCAGGCCAGGGGCTACCGCCGGATCATAGTCGGAAAATATGGCGCAGACGATACCGAAGAGGAAGGGCTGGGCATCTCTGCCCGTCGCTTGTTCTTGGGGAGACCCTTCCGGAGATTCTTCCCGAGGGCCTTCCGGTGGACCTTCCGGAGGACCTTCCGGAGCGTCGTGCAGCGCCGGCTTGGCCAGATCGGACCCCGGCTCCAGAGCCACGATACCCACCAGATCGGCGCCCCACCAGCGGGCCAGGGCCATGACGGCGGAGGCGGTTTCGGCAGGGTCCGAGTTGTTGCTCTTGGTGGGAAACACCGTCCCGTCGGGCGCGTCCCGCAGGGAGGGCGTCAGGTCGTTTTTGGGGTCGGCCGGCGGCGCATTGATGAAATGGTCCCACAGAGGGTCCGGTTTGCGCCTCTTGAATATTCTAGAAAGTACCATTGCTATTGAACGCGGGCCGGCAGGTGCGCCCGACCGTGGTTATTTCGACCGCGCGGCCTTCTCTTCCCGCTCCTTCATGATCTCGAACCGGCGGGTATTTTCTTTCAGCGGGTAGTAATAGCCGACTTTGCTTTTAGGATCGGGCAATTCTCCGTGCCCGTTGGAACCAGAGCCGGCTTTGCCGTCGGCGGCGGCGTTCTGCTTCTTCTTTACCGGTATGATGCCCGAATCGTAGCCCACCCACTTGACCCGTTTTTTGGGCACGGTGCCCCAGAAGGTGTCATCCAGGAATTTCAATCCCCTGACCGTCAGCCAGCGTAGGGACAGCGGCGTCTTTATTAAGGTTTGCACCGCCAGATCGTGCCACCAGGCCCTGGGTTTGGTGTAGGGACAAACCGTCACGCAGGTGAGGCACGTCTCCCAGAATTCGCTGACGTAGGCGCGCAGCCGGTAGCACTGCTCCCAGTTGATCTTGTACTTCTCAACCCCGTTGTGCACCACCTTGTCTTCCATGGAGATGCTGTTGGTGGGGCAGGTCGTGGCGCACTTCCGGCAAACCTTGCAGAAATCATCGACGCCGATGTCGATGGGTTTGTCCGCAACCAGGGGCATGTTGGTCAGGATGGGGTCGCCGAGATGGATGCGGGCCCCGTATTTTTCCGTGATGAGCATACCGTTGCGGCCCAACTCTCCAACCCCCGCCGCCAGGGCGGTGGGCATGGGCTGGACGCGGTTTTGAATCGCTTCATAGCCCATCTCGCGGATATACGCCGCCACGTTGGCGTACACCAGGGCCAGGCGCGCCTGGCTAAAGTGGTAGGCATGGTCGCCGATGTGATGGCGGTGGGCCTGGATCATATTGTAGTCCCAGGCCGTGGAGAGGCATATGGCGTAGGGATATTTCTCAGCCATGGCCTCGGGGGTGCCTTCGCCCCTGGGGCGGCCGTCGGAGCCGGTGCCGTCTTCGGGGTAACGGTCGCCGCTGTAAAGCATGGAAGGATGGACCGAAGCGATGCCAATCACGTTGGCGCCAAAGTGTTCGGCAACTTTTTTGATGTGGAGGGACAAGGCCTCGGGGCTTGACGATTCAACGGCCTGGGGCAACTGGGAATTCACCGTTCCCTTGGTGCTGCGGGCAACGGCGTTTTGCAGGGTGTTCCGGCGGTCGGCCGACGACATGGGAAAGGCGATGCGGGTTAGAGCGTCGGGGCCGGTGCGGTTGAAGTACCAGTTGAAGAGTGGTTTGCCCAGTTCACCCCGCTTGTTCTTCTCGTGAGGTGTCTCCGATGCGTCCACCGATTCCCAATCCGCCACCACCCGGGCGGTGCGCCCGAAATAGGGGGCCGGAATGTTTTTACCTTGCTTGGATGAGCCGTTTGAGTCCAGGTCCGGTTCAGGTGTCTCGGCGGCCGCGGGTCTCAGTCCGTCTTTTATTGCCAAGGTCAACCTCCTGAGGAGTCATAAAATACGGCAGAATGGTCTGGGTCCAAATTTGGGGCGGCAGGCCGGCGGGCCATGTCGGGAGAGCTTGGGCCACCTGCTACACGGCTGATCAAAAACCCAGCGGGGAAACCACTGGAACGGTGTTCACAAAAAACTGAGGGAGCCTGAACTGTGAAAAATATACCAGTGGGCGTGAGTGTAACACTCCAGGGATTTCGGTTCAACGCTGCCATGCCTGCGCCTTAACCTTTATAATCTTCCACTGGGTTGAAAACGGCAATGAGATGGCCCGGTCAAAAAGAGCGGGTGATAAAAGAAACCATGAAGATCCAAAGGCCTAAAGAGGGGCAATCTCCCAGACAGGGTTCATCGTAATAAGGATCGGAACGCGGGACTTGGGATACTCTCTGGGGATAGACCCTGGCCGGTGCTTCGAAACAATCTGAGGAGAATCGTCACGTGAATCAAACCAGCGTGTTACAAAGATTTAGTTTGCCCCTGGGCGTCATATCACTGGTATTTGCGGTGGGGAGCGGGATGCACATTCAACATCTGCTGGACGACGCGGGAAGCCGGCATGCCGGGGAAACCTTGGTGGCTGCCATACTAATGCTGTTGTTTTTCGCAGGGCACTGGTTGGGAGCACGTAAAGACATAAAGGGGTAAAACCGTTGATTTAGGGCGCTTTAACTCTAAGAATCACGGCAGCGCTTCGGACCGGCTTGCGACTCCCCACTCCAAGGTATTGCACCGGCACATTTTTTCGCCGTCTTTCCATCCTACGGGTCACAGAGGCCCCATGGATCGGGCCAGCACGAGTGAATATCGCGGGCAGCGAGAATTCCAGAGATCTTTGGCGATAAGGGCAATGCCATGGGCGAACTCATTCGCAGACACCTCACTGTAGGCCTCATTGGGGCGCTTCTGATATATCTGTTTTGGCTTAGCCGTCCCGATTGGACCGCTGAGATGCGTTTCTGGCGCGCCGTTGGAGACGGAAGCTTGATCCTCCTTTACCTGACCCTGGCGCTGGGTCCGGTGGCCAGGTTCCTGCCACGGGCCGGCGTTCTTCTGCCCTACCGCCGGGAGTTGGGCATCTGGTTCGGCGTTTTCGCCATCGTACACACGATCATCATTCTGGACGGGTGGGTGCTGTGGGACTTTTCGATATTTATGGGATACCAATACATCCCGGCGATAGACCGCGTCGTCAGGCTTGAGTCGGGGTTCGGAATGGCCAACATCTTGGGACTCCTGGCCGTCCTGATCGCGCTGCCCTTGATGGCGACTTCCGCGGATTGGGCGACCCGGGCGTTGGGGGCAGGTTCCTGGAAATTTCTGCATTACGCGGCCTATTCCATCTTCTACATGGTTGTCCTGCATACCGCCTATTTCCTGTACATCCACTTCACGACCTCATATCATCGAACGGTCCCCGAGCCCAACTGGTTTCAGCTTCCTTTCGCGGTCCTGACAGCGATGGTGGTCATGTTACAGGCTGGGGCCTTTCTAAAGACGGTGGCGAGGCAGCGCCGGGGGCTGAGCCAACGCCGGGCCGGCGCCGGTATCCGCGATACGGAGCCGGGGATATAAGCGGAAATAGGCTTTAGCCGCCACACTGCTTGATTTTTCGCTAGGCGCGGCATTCTGTGTATCACGTAGGAGAAGTACCCATGATCT
>JADFPM010000318.1 GCA_022562335.1 Chloroflexota bacterium | reverse complement strand
ACGCAGCAGGAAGCCTACGGAGACGACCGGCAGCGCGGCTTCGCCATGCCCGTTGTCCAGCCGCATACCCGGTACGGCGACGTTCTCCCAGCGCAGGTCCATGCCCCTGCATTGGCAATACTTGTTCGGAGTGGCCGGGTTCCAGACGGAACCAAACCCTCCACCGGACCAGTCGTCCTGCTGGAAGACCAGAGAGGTAAGTGGGTCAAGGTGAGTGAAGTCGAACGGGCCTTGCGACTGACGCGGGGGAACGGGCGGCAAAGAAAGCGGCTTCCGAACGCCTGGCCTGGGCTGATTTATCGTAGGGGGTACGTTGCAATAACACGGGGAACCGCCCCTCCAGGGGGCGTCCGCCGATGGCAGGCCGGTGCAGGTCCGTGGCCAGGGAAATCCCATCCCGCATGGGCACCGCGACATTTTCCTCTACCTGAACCTGGTACGGTTCCGTCGTGGGTGAGTCTTTTTCCAACAACGCCCTCCGTCTCCTGGGGCTTAAAAATTTGACCCGTTGGACCGGTCCGGGTGCAATTCTAGTTTGCGGGTTCGCCTTTGCGCAACCCAACCCCATTCCTGACCGGTTGACACCGAAATCAAGCCCCAACTATAGTTGGGTGCGGTTCGGCCCTACAGGTTAGAGCGGGCCACTTGGACCGGGAAGGTGGGGATTTGGCCACAGATTACGACGTTTTGATCGTGGGGGGCGGCCTGGCGGGGATGACCGCCGGTATCTACGCCGCGCGCTACGGGATGAGCACCGCCATCATTGAGCGCATGATGGGGGGCGCCCAGATCATCAACATCGAAAAAATCGAGAACTACCCCGGCTTTCCCCAGGGCATATCCGGCGCGGAGCTCGGCCCGGCGGTCCAGGAGCAAGCGATGGATTGCGGCGTTGAGTTCGTCATGGCGGAGGCATCTGGGATAGCCACCAGCGGCGGCGGTCTGTCGGTGACCACCGACGCCGGACAACACCAGGCCAAGGCGGTCATCGTGGCGGCGGGCTCTTCCTTTCGGCAGCTGGGCATACCCGGCGAAGAGGAATTGTTCGGCCGGGGTGTTTCCCACTGCGCCACCTGCGACGGGCCCTTGTTTATGAACCAAGTCGTGGGAGTGGTGGGCGGCGGCGACTCCGCCGTGGACGAGGCCCTGACCTTGACCGAGTACGCCCAGCGGGTGCTGGTTTTTAGCCGGCGAGGCGAATTGCGAGCCCAGCAGGTGCTCCAGGACAGGTTGCGCGCCAACCCAAAGGTCGAGGTGATGTGGAACACCTTGGTGGAAGGCGTCCTGGGGGAAGAAACGGTTTCGGGGGTGGCGGTGCGAAACGTGGCGACGGGCCTGGAAAGCCAGGTCGGCCTGTCGGGCCTGTTTGTTTACGTGGGATTGCAACCGGGGTCTGATCTGGTTAAAGACCTGGTCAGCTTGGACAACGCCGGGCATATCCCGGTGGATATCTCCATGGCCACCCCGGTGCCGGGTCTTTTCGCCGTGGGCGACATCCGGCAACACTCGTCCTCACAGCTGATCTCCGCCGCCGGGGACGGGGCCACCGCCGCCATTGCCGCGTTCAACTACATCAGGGGCCTGGCGGGTTGACGGTCCGGAACGGCTCAACCAAACCGGCGCCGGTTTTATGCCTAAATCCTATTGACCAAGGGGGGAAAGGAGGATCATGGACCTGGTAGAGGAGCAACTGGTCAACAGCAAGGTGATAGCCGTGGTGGGTCTATCCGACGACCCCAGCCGCATAAGTTACGGGGTTTCCAAGTATATGCAGTCCCAGGGCTACCGGATAATCCCCGTCAATCCCATGATCCAGGAATCTCTGGGGGAGAAGGCCTACCCGGACTTGAGATCGGTGCCGGTGCCCATCGACATGGTGGATATTTTTCGCCGGTCGGAACTGGTGCCCCCGGTGGTGGAAGAGGCCATCGAGGTAGGGGTCAAATACATCTGGATGCAGGACGGGGTCATCAATCCCGAAGCGGCCGCCAAAGCCGAGGCCGCGGGGATTCCCGTGGTGATGGA
>JADFPM010000088.1 GCA_022562335.1 Chloroflexota bacterium | reverse complement strand
TCCCAAGGAAATATCGTGGGTGGGGAAGGGCTTTTGTTTCTCTGTCCAAGACAACTGAGACCAGCTAACCCCGCTCATGATGAGCTTGCCGAACCACAAGCCGTGGCCGGTAAGCCAACCGCGAGCATACCGGAAATCCCCCTAGGGAAATTGAGTGTGGCGTATTCTTCTGGCCGGTTACCCTGGCATCTGATGTCGGCCCCGTCCGTCGAAGGGCTTAGGATGAGCGGGGTTTTGATCACATCCTTGAAGGGAATCTAGAAGGATCACACTGAGGGAAATCGGGCCTTCGATCGGAGTAGGCGCACTCATCCTATCTTCGCGGCGGTCAGTTTCTTTACCAGAGGGATAACCTGGTCCGCCACCCGGTCGCATTCCTCCACGTGGGGGAATCCCGAAAGGATGAACTCGTCGATGCCCAACTCCCAGTAGGACAACAGCTCCCCGGCCACCTGCTCCGGCGTTCCCACCAGGGCCGAGCCGCAATTCACCCGCACCTCGGACAAGCCGTTCCAAAGGTGACGGCCCAGCCGGTGGTCCGGCGCTTCCTTGGCCTGGGCCTGGGGCCCGACCATGGTGGTGCCTTCTATGGCGGACCGGCGTTGGGCTTTAACCTCGGGATCGGCGTGGGCTATCAGTTCGTGAGCCGCTTCCCATGCCTCGTCCTCCGTATCCCGCACCACCAGATGGGTCCGCAGGCCGAAGACCGGGGTGCGGCCTTCCTTTTGGTATTGTTCCCTCAGCGCGTCAAGGCGTTCAGCGGTATTTTCCAGGGGCTCTATCCAGCTCAGATGCACGTCGGCCTGGCGTCCGGAAAGGGCCATTGCCCTGGGCGAAACACCGCCGAGATAAAAACGAGGCCCGTCTTTTCCCGGCTCCGGTGAGCAATAGGCGCCGTTTAGGCGGTAATGTTCCCCCTCAAACACGATGGGCCCGGGACCGGCCCATAGCTTTCGGCAGGCGGCGATGAACTCCTCAGCCCGGCTGTATCGGGTGCTCTGGTCGCTGACCTCGCCAATCCGTTCCAAATCACCCCCGATGCCGCCGGGAACGATGTTGATGTCCAACCGCCCCCCGGAGATCTGGTGCAGGGAGGCCGCCATCTGGGCGAAGAGGCCCAAAGCCACGAACCCCGGACGGACGGCCACCAGGAACCGTATCCGTTTGGTCACGGCGGCCAGGGCGGTGGCGGTGGTCCAGGTTTCGGCCAGGGGAGCATCCTCAGCGAATAGCCCGTTGGCGAACCTGGTCGGGATCAACAACGAGTAAAAGCCGTTGTCCTCCGCCGTCTGCACCACCTGGCGCAGGTAATCAAAGGTGGGCGGCCTTTCCGCCCGCTTGGTGCCTGCCCAAGCGCCGTCGCCGTCGATGGGTATGAACCAGTCGAATTTGGGTTCGGGACGTCCTTTGGAGGAACTCACCGTCAACTCCCGCCTGTTACCGAATCACCTGGGATTTGGGCCGGTTTACCGGCATGACTGCCGCTCCTACATCCTACGTTTCCGTTCAGCACCGGTCAAGATTGTCCCGATACCTCTGGCTCAGGTCTAGGCTGGGCCGAACAGCCGCGCTCCGCCCTCCTCCTTCTCGTACCACATGAGCATCACGACCCCGGCTACGAGGATGCTCATCATGTCTCCTATGACCCACAAGATGAGCCCGCCCAATTGCTGGTCGAATATCAGCGAAAGGCCATATGGCTGCGTGACCCGGGCATAGCCCTCGTAAATAATGCCGCTCTGAAAGGTGATGGCGGCGCCCAATACCGTATTGGGAATCACGATCAGTCCGAGATATAAAACCCGGAGGCCATAATGCAGGCGCGACCGGTGGGGTTTGGGGTCGATGACCAGCCACCAGAACAGGAACCCGGAGAAGAGCATGGTGGTGTGCATGAACTCGTGGACCAGGTCGTTGCTCAGGGCCAAATCATGGGGTCTTGGGATCTGCCACAGGTAGAGAACGCTGAGGAACAGGATGGTGGTCAACACCGGGTTGGTGATGAAGTCGTAAGCCCGGCGCACCTTCGGGTTGCCCACGACGGGCCGCAACACACCCAACAATGCCCAGGGAGGCAGGCCGCGCAGCATGGGCGTCAGCGGCGCACCCATCAAGATGAGCACGGGCCCCAACATTCGCAGCATCACGTGTTGGAGTTGGTGGAACGAGAACATGTGCACAGCCAGGGAATCTATGGGAGACTGCAGGGCCAGGAATAAGACCAGCAACCCGGCAAAAAATGAGGCTTTTTGCCACCGGTTGACCGGGTGGCTGGGGCGGTGCCAGCGGGAGAGGCCGGTGACGTATAGATAGGCCGCCAGCAAAAGCAAAAAGGCAGGGATCGGATTGGCGTTCCATACGGTCAGAGGGTTCTTTCCAGGATCGATTGCGCCGTCGGCATGAGCTATCGTTGGGGCCAACGCCCCTCCTGCCAGCCAAACCGCCGATGCCACTACAACCCAGAATGCCAGGCGCCCGCCGCTCTTTTTGATACTGCTTTTTCCCAGGGCACTCAAGTTTTGTTTAATCTTGGCCGCCGGTTCCGGGCGCTTCGTGACTCTGTCCTTCTGGTCCACCTGGGGATTCGTCCTGGGGTTTAGCCAGAGACTCCCGGCGTTTTTTCTCGCGGGAGGCGCTCCACCATACGTAGGCGGCGCCGCCCACCAATACCAGAGTCAATCCGATAAAGACGAATGAGCCCGAAGTAAATCTCCTCACCTCAGGAATCTGCAAGGGCTCCAACAGCGCGGTGCCTTTGCCCAGAGGCCCTTGGATCTCGATGGAAACCAGGTAGGAGCCCGGCGAGACAAACCTGGTTTGGGCGTTGTACGTGCCGGGGAATTTGGGGACGCCAAAGGCTGAAGCCCAACCTTCGGTCCCGTCGGCCTGATGCTTGAAGCGGATCACTATCTCAGCGCCCGGGACCGGCTCTCCGCTGGCCCGGTCGTGGACGGTGATTATAAATCGGGCGCGGCCCAGGGAAAGGTTCGAACGTTCCGCCAACACCCCGATAGCATAGGGGCCGGCGGTCTGGCGTACCTCCAGGGCGTCATGCTCTTGCGCCAATAACGACGGGGTTGCCGGCCAGAGCAACACCGTCAACACGGTTAAAAACACGGCCGCCAGGGTCCCCAGAGTCTTCATTGGGGCCTTAGACGAATGCTTGGAATTGTTCAATCGGTTATTCCGCCTATCTCACCGGCGAGCCGGATATGTAACGCGTTGCCTTCCATCTACTGGCGGGTGTGATGTGGGCCAACCAGTTGGGGATGCTCTATATGGTGGTCTTCGGCGCACCCTTCGTCCGAGTCCTCCAGTTGAATGGTGACGTGGGCGATGCCAAACTCTTGGCTTGCCACATCCCGTAAACGGCTGAGCACCAGATCTGGATTCATCATGGCCGCGGCGTCGGCGGTGACGTGGGCGCTTAGGGCATCATACCCCGTGGTGATGGACCAGGCGTGGATGTCGTGGACACCAGTCACCCCTTCCAGTTGCTCCAGCCGCTGGCACAACCGGAGCAGGTCCAGGTTATGGGGCGTTCCCTCCATCAAAACGTGCAGCACCTTCCAGAGCAGCCGGCCCGAGGTGAACAAGATCAAAAGCCCTATGACGATGCCAAATAATGGGTCTACCAGCTTCCAGCCAAATAGCATGGTCAACACGCCGGCGGCAACCACGGCCAAGGAGCCCAGCAGATCGCCTATCACATGGAGGAACGCACCTTCCACGTTGATACTTTCCCCGGCCGACTTGTGGAGCACCCACGCCGCCACCGCGTTCACGGCCAAGCCCACCACCCCGGCAGCCACCATTATCCCACCCTGGGCCTCGGCTTCGCTGGTCAAGCGGCGGAAAGCCTCGACAAATATCAAGGCGGTGATCAGCCACAAAGCCAGTGCGTTCAGCAGGGCGGCTAGGACCTCGGTGCGGTAGAAACCGAAGGTCCGCTCGATTGAAGCGGGACGGCCCGCCAGCCAGATGGCCACCAGCGCCATCCCGATGGCCGCCGTGTCGGTGATCATGTGGACCGCGTCGGCCAGCAAGGCCAAACTGTTGGCCAACAGCCCGGCCACCACCTCAACCACCATGAAGGACGCGGTCAACGCCAGCGCCACCGCCAACCTCCTCCGGCCGGCCGACCGGGTGGCGCTCATGGATTCGCCTGCATCATGTGGCCGGTGGTTCATGCCTACCCTATTCCCGGCGGAACGCTGCGCCATCGGTATCCTGTACCTGGCTTAGAGCTGAAATGTCTTCTTCCAGATTCCCGGCGAACCCGGCGCGTGTGTCATGGCCAACCGCATCCGTTCGTTATCCGGGTGGATTTCCCGCTGAGCGAGCCATTCGGGCGATTCCGATACCTTCTCGTGTTCGAACTCGTATACCACGCCGTATTTGGGCTCCCCTAGCACCACCTTCCACCGGCGGGCCCGGATGCATCCTGGGACTTTCATATAGTTGGGCACGTAAACCCCACTGTACCACCGGTTCCACTCATCTTCGTCCGCCGGGCCGATGTCCATCCGGCCGATCTGGAGGGCGGGGGCCATGTCGCTCTGTGCGATTTCCGGGGTCAACGCCTCAGGGTAGATCATTTCATACCTATTGGCGATGCGGCCGGTCCCGACGGCGCTGACGCCCGCTCGTTTGGCCCATGGGGTCACCGGGCGGTTCTTGAATGCGTCGGTTTCAAACACGGCGGTGCTTTCGATCTCATAACATGCCAGGTGCTTGGGTCCGCTGGAAACAGCCTCATAGCGAGCGGCGTTCAAGATTCCCGGCACCGACATCAGTTCGGCCATGTGCTCTTCGTTGTACCACTTGTTGAACTCGGCTTCCTTATCCGCGGGCACGTCGACCCACACCATCATGAGAGCCGTGCCCTTTTTGTTGGCCATGATTTCCTCCCCGGAATTCCTATTTGTCTATGTCGTTTATTGTAACCGTTGGTGTAACCAGTGGAAACGGCGGATGGCGACGTGCGGTCAAATGACCGGCGCCCCCATTGCCGCCCACGAGGCCCCCGGTCATTCCAACAAGGCCGCCCGAAACCTATCGATGGCGGCTTGTTCCACGCCGTGGGACCGGAAAAACCCGGCGGCGTCACCGTGGACAGCGCGTACCTCTCCCAGGGCCGCTTCCATGGCCGGGGCCTGGGCGCGGAAGAAGTCGACGGGGATCCTTTGCATATGCTCATTGCCCGGCCTGGAGCTCAGGCGTTGGATTATCAAGGCCACCTTCTCGTTGGTGACCAGGTAGTCCTCGACTATGGCTTCTTCATCTACCCCCAGGACCCCAAGGATCAAGGAGGCGAATATCCCGGCACGGTCCTTGCCGGCGCTGCAATGAAACACGGCCGGCAGGTTTCCCACGGCAGCAACCGCGTTGAATGCGGCGCCGTAGTGGGCTCCTCCGTTGCGCAGTGCCCATAGATACATGTCGGTCAGTCTTTCGGCCGGGTCTTCCTCCCCGGTGGCGGTGATCGCTCCACGCTGCTCCAGCACCGGCTCGTTGAGATAATTCACCCACGGAATGGCTTTATCGGACCGGCCGTCCCTTTCCACTTCATGGGTGTTTCGGAAGTCGACCACGGTGGCCAATCCCAGGGTCTCCCGGATGTATTTGGCGTCTTCAGCGGTCAGGTGTTGCAGCGCATCGCTGCGGAATAACATCCCGGTCTTTACGGTCCGGCCGGACGCCGTAGCGTAGCCACCCAAATCCCGGAAGTTGAAGCAGCCTTCCAGAGGCAAGAATCTCGGCTTGAAACCGTCGGAAGATCGGGTCATCGAATCAACCTCGTCCCTCGGTCCACTGGGGAGTATGGGCCTGCGCTTGTGGCGACGGCGGCAATTATATAGTACCGGCATGGGAACATCTCCGGCCGGCAATGGCGCCGTGATCGCCGGTGGGTCCTTACTTGATGAGCCGGGCTGATGGATGGGCCTGTGCCGCTGGGCAAGGTGCCTAGTCTATATGCCTGATCTAGTGATAGAATCCTGGGTGCGTGCCCAGAGTAATTCCACTGTTAGACGGGGGTTGGTCATGGCTACAAACATCGTTCTTTCCAATGTCGAATATAAGGTCGTGGGAACCCGGCCTATCAGGCACGACGGCACCGATAAAGTAACGGGCCGGGCCAAATACGGGGGAGACTTCCTGACCGCGGACCTGCTCCATGGCAAGGTCCTGCGCAGCCCCCACGCCCACGCCAGGATCAAATCCATAGACGTTACCAAGGCGCTGGCGTCGCCGGAAGTCTATGCCGTGATCACGGGGGAAGACCTGCCCGTGGGCAGAGATGCCGATGTATCCCAATCCGACCGGTTCGCCTGCCAGCGATTGATGGCCCAGGACAAGGTTTTGTTCAAAGGCCACGCCGTGGCGGCGGTGGCTGCCGGCAGCGCCCACGCCGCTGAGACCGCGCTGGGACTCATTGAAGTCGAGTACGAAAAACTGACTCACGTGATGGACGTCCAAGACTCCATGAAGGACGGGGCGCCCTTGCTCCACGACGACGTGACCACCACCGAATTGGGAGAGAAGACGGATAAAGCTAGCAACCTGGCCAGCCATTTCCGGTTTGAGCTGGGAGATCTGGACAAGGGATTTGCCGAGGCCGACGTGGTGGTGGAGCGCGAGTTCACCACCTCAACGGTGCACCAGGGTTACATCGAGCCCCAAAACGCGGCCGCCCTTTGGAACGCCGACGGCCAGTTGACCATCTGGACCAGCACCCAGGGAGCGTTCACCGCACGCGAAGAGATCGCCACCGCCCTGGCCCTCCCCGTCTCAAAGATAAAAGTGGTGCCGATGGAGATCGGCGGCGGCTTCGGCGGAAAGATCCCCGTTTATCTGGAGCCGTTGGCGGCGCTTCTGTCCAAAAAAACCGGCAGGGCGGTAAAGATGCTCATGTCCCGGTCCGAGGTCTTTGAATGTACCGGACCAACTTCGGGGACCTACATCAAGGTCAAGATGGGGGCCACCAAGGACGGGAAGATCACCGCGGCCGAGGGGTACCTGGCCTACGAGGCCGGGGCCTACCCGGGTGCGATGGTCTCCGCGGGAGGCCAGTGCATCTTCGCCCCTTACGACATAGAAAATATGCGGGTGGACGGCTATGACGTGGTGGTGAACAAACCCAAAACCATGGCCTACCGGGCCCCCGCCGCTCCCAACGCCGCCTTTGCGGCTGAATCGGTGGTGGACGAGATCTGCGAGAAGCTGGGGATGGACCCCATCGAGTTTCGCCTGCTCAACGCGTCCAAAGAGGGCACCCGGCGGGTGGACGGGCCAACCTTCCCGGTCATCGGCAATGTGGAAACCCTGGAGGCGGCCAAGGATTGCCAGCAATACAAGACGCCTCTAAAAGGCCCATACCGGGGCAGGGGCGTGGCCTCGGGTTTCTGGTTCAACATCGGGCTCCAATCCAGCTGCGCCATCAGCGTCAACGCCGATGGGACCATAAACCTGGTGGAAGGCTCCACCGACATCGGCGGCAGCCGTGTCTCCATCGCGATGCAGGCGGCCGAAGTCCTGGGGATCACCGCCGAGGATGTGCGCCCCAGCGTGGGCGATACCGAGTCCGTGGGATACACATTTTTGACCGGGGGCAGCCGCACGACCTACGCCACCGGTTTCGCCGCCCACGACTGCGCCCAGGACATCAAACAAAAGATGATCGACCGTGCGGCCACCATTTGGGAGGTTTCCCAAGAGGACATCCAACTGGTGGACGGGGTCTTCCAGCATAAATCCGACCCGGACCTGAAGTTGAGCTTCAAGGAATTGTCCGGCCGGCTGAATGGCACCGGCGGGCCCATATCCAGCCAGGTCAGCATAGACCCCCGGCGGGCCGGCGGCGCTTTCAGCACCCATATCGTCGACGTGGAGGTCGACCCCGAAACCGGCAAGGTGGAGATTTTGGACTACACCGCGGTTCAGGATGCCGGCAAAGCTGTTCACCCCAGCTACGTAGAGGGGCAGATGCAGGGCGGCGTGGTCCAGGGCATCGGTTGGGCCTTGAATGAGGAATACGTCTTCGACCAGGACGGCCGGATGGAGAACTCCAGCTTCCTGGACTACCGCATGCCCACAAGCCTGGACCTGCCCATGATCAGCACCATCATCGTGGAGGTGGCCAATCCGGGACACCCCTACGGGGTCAGGGGGGTGGGTGAGGTCCCTATCGTGCCGCCGATGGCCGCCATCGCCAACGCCATTTCCAAGGCCTTGGGCGTACGGATGGGGCACCTGCCCATGTCTCCGGCCCACGTACTTGAAGCCATCTGGGAGAAAGAGGGAAAATAACCCACGGCCCATCTCGGTATTGGTTCGACAAGCAGGGCTTGAGCAACGCCGGAAGGCTCAAAATAAACGGGAGGACCCGTCTTAACCGTTGGTCCTGAGCCCGTCGAAGGATTGTTCATTAGACATGGTTCGACAAGCTCACCACTAACGGAGAGGTTTCTTTCCGCCGGCTCATCATGAGCTGGTCGAAGGACCGGCGGTGATGATGAACCGTCGTCAACAGCTGCGGAAGTTGCTGGGCCGAAGCCGTGGTTCGACAGGCCTGTCCTGACCCGCCTGCGGCGGAAGATGGGCTCACCATGAGCGGGGGGTGTCATCATCGTTCGTGGTGAGGCAAATCTTACGGCTAATTAACAATCACCGGAGGCAATACCACATGGCAAGAGTACCCATCACCACCCGGGAATCCATGACCCCCGAAGGTCAAAAGATCTGGGACGAGATCGAGAGCAGCCGGGGCGGGGTCGCCCGGAACTACGCGGCCATCCTCAACAATCCCCAGGCTGCGGGAAGCATGGCCGGCCTGGGCGGTTACGCCCGGTTTGAAACCCCTTTGGACCCCCGCATCAAGACATTGGCAGTCCTGACGGCTGCCCGGGAGGCAGGCGGCCACTACGTGTGGACCGTTAACCAGCGGGGCGCCAAGGAAGTGGGCCTGTCCGACGACATCGTAGCCGCTATCCGGGAGTTTCGCGCCCCCGTTGGCCTGGAGCCCGCCGACGCCAACGTGGTCCAGTTTGTGATAGAGATACTGCGCCAACACCGGGTTTCCGACGCCACCTACGGGGCATTGAAAGCCCAGATAGGCGACGCGGGAATCATCGACGTTCTGGTGGTATCGGGCTACTACCACACCCTGGCCCATACCTTGCAGGCGCTGGAAGTGGAACTTCCCGATGGAATGACTTCGGCCCTCACGTATTAGGCAAAGTATTAGCGGCCGGTTCAGAGACCTCGGGGACAAAAAGGAGCGGCCGGCCCCGACATAGTCGGGGAGAGCCGCTGAAGGAGCGGCTACCCGGTCGCTGAGGCCGCTATTCTATTCCGGAATCCTCCCCAAGGTCAACCATCCATCGTGGACCGCCGCGGGCCGCCACGGGCCGCCGAAATCTTGGGGCGGTGTTTTATCAAATCTAGATTCATCACTTAGGAGGCCTTACGTCATGGCCGATTACATTTATCTGGTGCAGATGGATA
>JADFPM010000087.1 GCA_022562335.1 Chloroflexota bacterium | reverse complement strand
CACCGTAACGCCACCTGGACCCATTCGGTGGTCCACGAAGCCCTGGTGGACCTGCTGGCCATTCAGCAGGAGATCCATCCGGGCGTATTCGCGGTCATGGATGGGACCTTCGCGGGGGACGGCCCGGGCCCGCGGGCCATGCGGTGGCACGTAAAAAACCGGATCTTGGCCAGCGCCGACCAGGTGGCCATCGATGCCGTGGCGGCCAAGATGATGGGATTCGACCCCATGGGCATCAAGTTCATCCGGTTGGCCCACGAGCGCGGATTGGGCTGCGGCGACGTTTCCAAGATCGACGTGGTCGGCGAAGACATCAGCCAGGTCAACTGGGGGTTCACCGGAGTGGAGAACACCCTTGCCAGCCGGGGTCAAAAGCTGATCTACTGGGGACCCCTAAAGCCCCTGGAAAATCTCCTCTTGCGGTCACCCCTGGTCGGTCTGGCGTTCCTGGCGTCCAATCTGTATCACAACGGCTACTGGCTGAAGACCAAGGGACGCAGCCGGATCAAAGAAGCCATGAAAACCGAATGGGGCGAGTTGTTCAAATCGTATTAGCCCCCGTCCTTGCCCCATATGGTAAAAGAAGGTTTAACCAATCCATGGAAATCGCCATCATCGGACTGCCCCAAAGCGGAAAGACCACCCTGTTCAATGCCCTGACCGGGGGACATGCCGAGGCCACCGGCGCGGGAGGCGCCGGCGCGCAGATGCACGTGGGCGTGGTCAAAGTCGACGACCCCCGGCTGGAAGTCCTGGCCCGCATGTACAACCCCAAGAAGGTGGTCTATCCCGAGATCAAGTACTGGGACCTGCCGGCCTTCGAACCTTCCGCCCGGTCCCAAGCCTCATCGGGCCCGTCTTCCGGGTCTTTCAACCTGGAAGGCCAATCTCGCAATATCCTCCAAGGCGCCGATGCTTTTTTAGTCGCGGTCCGCGATTTTAATGACCCGGCGGTGGTCCATCCCTCGGGTTCCGTGGACCCCGGCCGCGATTTGCGTTCCGTGTTGGAAGACCTGACCTTGGCCGACCTGGTGGTGTTGGAGCGGGTCTTGGAACGGCTGGACGGCGGCGTCATGAAAGCGCCTACGGCGGAGCGGCCCGCCATGCAACGCAAATTGGAGATCGTCAAGAAGGTGAAGCAGGCGATCGAGGACGGCGTCCCCTTGCGGCGACAGCAACTGACGGCTTCTGAATCGGTCCTGCTGGCCGAATACCAGCTTCTAACCGGGAAACCGGTGATCGCCGCCTTCAACGCGGACGAATCCCGAGACGCCGGCGAAGACGTCTCTCTGGAGGCGCTGGGCTTGGAACCCGCTGATGCCGAGACCGTGGGCAGTGTTTGCCTGTGCGCCAAACTGGAAGCCGACCTGGCCCTGATGTCCGTAGAAGAAGCCGGCGAGTTCCGGCGGGAGTTGGGATTGGTCGAGTCGGCCATGGCCAAAGTGGTGCGCGTCACCTACGATACGGTGGGTCTGGTCTCTTTCTTGACCGTCGGGGAAGACGAGGTCCGGGCCTGGAGCATTCCGTCGGGTCTGCCGGCCCAGGAGGCCGCGGGCACCATCCACACCGATTTCAGCCGGGGTTTCATCCGCGCCGAGGTGATTCCATACGACGATCTGGTCCGCTGTGGAAGCATTGCCCAGGGCCGAAAGGAAGGGGTACTGAGGTCCGAGGGCAAAACCTACGGCGTCCGCGACGGCGACGTCATAAATTTCTTGATCAACGTCTAGCCGATCTATCCTCCCCTGGCTGACCCCCATTCAGCATGATCGATATCCGCTCCTTCCAGACCAGAGACTCGGCAGCGGTCCGGTCCCTGTTTGCCGAGGGATTGATGGACTTTGCCCAAGGCTTCGAGCGGGAGGTCGGCGGGTACGTTCAGGAATCGCTGGACGACGATCTGGCCGATATAAACGCCAGTTACATGGATGACCCGGCCAACCATTTCTGGGTCGCGGATGAAGACGGGGAGGTCAGGGGAATGGTCGGGGTACAGCGGCGCAGCGATCAGGAAGCCGAATTACGCAGGATGAGTGTTGCGTCCACCGCCCGTCGCCGGGGTATTGGCCTGATGCTTTTGGAGACCGTCGAGGCATTTTGCCGGGACCGGGGCCACCAACGGATCCAACTGACCACGGTCAACCTGTTGACCCCAGCCATCGCCATGTACCGGCGGTTTGGCTTCGAGTTGACCGGTGAAGAATCCTACGGAAGGATATCAGCCCAGCATTACGCCAAAGATCTAACTACTTTGACCACGCAGGCATGACCACACGGTCCTGATCCACGATCATGTGGTGTTGTCCAGACGTTTAGCGAAGCTCATCTCATGGCCGTCGGGGTCTATGATGTGGAAATACCGCTCGCCCCATGAGGCGTCGCTGGGTTCCGCTTCTGGTTCCAACCCAGCGTCCACCATGCGCCGATAGATCGCGTCCACGTCGTCCACGTGGAATATGGCCCTGCCCCACCATGACCCGCCTTCTTGAGGCGCCAGCACCAGGTTCAGGTAACCGTTGCCGATCCGGAAGCTGGTGAAGGAGGCGTCGGGGCCGCCGTGGGACGGGTCAAGTCCAAGGGCCGCCTGGTAGAATCCCACCGCCCGGGCCATGTCCCGCACCGCCAGTGTTATCGCGCTTATGTGGTGGACTACCACCTTCTCTTCCTCTCCGCAGCCTGCCGATATACAATCCCGAGTGACATGTGGCCTTGGCAATGGGTTTGTTGTGAATCAGATATATGTTATCAATCCAGCTTGGTCTGGGTAAAGTCGCGGCCAGTCCACGTTCTTATTTAGCAATCGATGGTGCGCTCTGAAGTGTCTACGCTATGAAGATAGCCTACATTCAGTCCATTGGCGGCGCCAGCGGCGACATGCTGTTGGCGGCATTGCTGGATGCGGGCCTCCCGCTGGATTTTCTCCAACATGAATTGGCAAAATTACCCGTATCGGGTTATGCCCTCAGTGTGGCCCAAGAGGCACGGCGCGAGATGCGGGGCGTCAAGTTGAATGTGGAAGTCAAAGAGCCAACCCGGTATTCGCCCAAGCGTCTGTCCGAGATGGTCTCTTCCAGCGGGTTGGATAACAGAACCAAACAGCGGGCCGAAATGGTTTTGACCGCCCTTTGGACCGCCGAGGGCCGGGTACACGGGGAATCCCAAGCGGAATTGGAACTGGAGGAGTTGGGCACTGTCGACACATTGGTGGACGTGGTGGGCGTGAGCATCGGCCTTGATTATTTGGAGATCGAGAAGGTTTACGCATCGCCCTTGGTGCTGGGCGCGGCTCTGCCGCCCCGGAGGCCCGGTGGTTACCCAAACCCGGCGCCGGCGACCCTGGAACTGGCGGCCATGGCCGGAGCTCCGGTGGCCGCGGACCATCCCATGTACCAGGGCGCCGGGGAGTTGACCACCCCAACGGGCGCGGCGTTGATCACCGCTCTGGCGCAGTTTGAACGGCCGGCCTTCTCGGTGACCGGGGTTGGTGTCGGTCTGGGCTCCAGAGACCCACAGGACTTTCCCAACATCCTGAGGGTTTGGTTGGGGGAGATGGACCCGGCGCCGGCGACCGTCAGGCAGGGGGCCATCGTGCTCTTGGAGACCAATCTAGACGATGTTCAAGGCGAAGTCTTGGGCTATGCTCAGGAGCAGCTATTCTCCATGGGAGCCCTGGACGTGTGGTACACGCCGGTCCAGATGAAGAAAAACCGGCCGGGAGTGATCCTGTCGGCGCTGGTGCCCCAACATCTAGAAGAAGCAGCGGTGCAGCTGATCCTGCGGGAAACGCCCACCCTGGGCGTGCGGACCCGCCCAGTCGAACGGTACGTGGCCCAGCGGGAGAGTTTCGACGTGGAGACGGACCTGGGGGTCATCAGCGTAAAGGTGAAATCGTTGGAAGGCGAATCCGTGGGAGTGGCCCCGGAATATGAGGACTGCCGGCGGATCTCGTTGGAAACCGGCGTGCCCTACCAAGAGGTTTACCAGCGGGCCATGGCCGAGGCCAGACGGCGTTTCTTAAGCTAAACCACCCGATCTTGCCGGTTAAAGCCTGGGCTAACCCCGGCGGCGGCGGTTATTGCCGGGTAAACCGGGATAGACTCCCTCCGACAGGACCCACTCCACCCTTTTTTGAAAGGCCACCACCTCTTCCGGCAGCAAAAGTTCAACCAATTCCTTTAGTTTGCCTTGCGGGTTGGACAATTGCCGGGAGAGATTCTCCACCGCGTTAAGCAGCTTTTTAGATATGCGCTCACCGCAATAGTCCCATATCACGGTGCGGATCTTGGTGTCGGCGTGGAAGGTCAGACCGTGGTCGATGCTCCACAACTTTCCGTCGGTGTCCACCAACATGTGGTTCGCCTTGCGGTCGGTGCTGTTTGCCACCAGGTCGAAACAGGCGATGGTCCGTAGCTGGTTGCCGATCTCATCACCCAAGGTGTAGTAGTTCTGCTTGGGGTCGTGCTCGACATACTGCTGCACCGAGCCGATACCGTAGGGGCCGTCCCGGATCACAGTGGTTGGTATCAGGTTCCAGCCCAAAATGTCGTCCAGCAGGTAAGAGGCGTACTCTCGTTTGTAGAGGGTGCCCGAGGGAAAGTCCCACAGCGGCGATTCCCCATCTCTCGGCTTATAGATGGCCATCCCGGTCCGGCCGCCGATCTGCAACTGGACCAAGAAAGTGTAATTGGAGCCCGTTGGGGTGAGCTGGCAGGAAAGGATTTCGCCGTCAGTTAAGAGCTCAAAGGTTGACTGATCTAAGGTCACCTATAGCCTCATTTCCGGTGTTTTCCGGTCAGCCTGTTTCCAACACGGCGTGGCCGTTGGACCGGGGACATACGTGGCCATCGGGATCGATGGGCTGGCCGCAAAGGAAACACGCGGGGCGTCCCGCCGCGCAGATCCGCAGGGCGTCCTCGGCCAGGGTCCTTGCTTGGGCCAGGGAGATCCAAAAGCTGATGGAGAGGGGCGATTCGGGTTCGGCTTCGGCTTCGGGGTTTTCCCGCTCAAACGCCGATATGTAGAACGTGTTGGTTTGCTTATCGTGACTGAGGCCCATTCCCCCCGCTTTGAAGTCCACATCATCCCCTTCCCCAGTCCAGCTGCCTTCTCGGTGTTGGCTCTCCTGTGCCCTTTCTTCTTCGGTGAGGGACTCTACTGCATCCCGCAGGTGGAGGCCCAACTGGTAGAGCTGTTCCTTTTCCAACCACAGGGTGCAGTGGGCGTCGCCGGCGTCCAGCAATAGCCGGAAAGTGCGTTTGCCCGGTTCCCCGATGGACTCGGCCTCCAACCGGGAGAGTGACCCCATGGGGTATTTTACCTGCTGCTCTTCCACAACCACTATGATAAAGCGGGGTCAGGCCCGTGGCAAGGTAAAAACGGCGGCGTATTTAAACCAGAATGGATCGGCGCCAACGGCCCCGGTTACCGCCCGGCGATCTCGTCGAAGGACGGCTCGGGCATACCTTCCTGCCAGGTGGGGTCCCGCAACTCCAGCCTATTGCCGCTGGGATCGAAGAAATAAAGCTCCCGCCCGGTGAAGAATCCCTTCGCCCGATAGGTCAGGTTGTCGATGGGGATCTTCCGCTCCTGGAAGACCTTGCAGGCCTGTTCGAAGGTCTCCGGGCTCACGGTGAAGGAATGATGCGCGCCAGAACCGCCGTCGGACGTTTTCTCGGAGGGTTGCTCGCGCTGGCACAACAATATGTTGTGGTCTCCTACGTTGAAGCAAGACATCACCGAGTTGCCCAGGCGCCCCATGGGTTTAAGGCCCAGCAGGTCGCCGTAGAACTCTTCCGATTCTTCCAGGTCATTGACTGGGATCGACCAGTGAGTCACCCCTTCTATTTTCAATATGCCCATATCACCCTCCGTAAAATCGCAGGCTGGGAATCATATGCCTGTCGGAGAATTGCCACCGAGGCTTGTATCCCGCCATCCAGGCGTCCGTCCTTGATGACACCGGACCATATCGCGGATTCCCGTTGAACGCAAGCGCCAATGGCGGATTCTTAACTAAATTCAGGATTTGGTGGCCATGAAAAACAGCCGGCGGAATGGAAGCACCGTTTTGCCGTCGGGCCGCTGGGGATAGGCCTGGGCTATCTGGCTCCGGTACATCTCCAGGAAGGTGCCCGCTTCCGGTTCTTCCAGAAGGTCCAATAGAGGCCGCAGGATGCTGCCTTTGGTCCATTCCACCACCGGGTCTTGTCCTTCCAATATGTGGTAATAGGTGGTTTCCCACATGTCGATGGAACTGGCCTGGCCGCTCAATAGGTCGTAGTATTCCTGGCCTTCCAGGACGGGGAATTCCCGTAGTTGGGGTTCCAAACGCTCGCGCCAAGGTCCGCCGCGCACCGTCTCGGCGATCAAACGGTGGGTTGGCGCGCCCCAATTCAACGGCATCTGCACCGCCAGGACCCCACCCGGGGCGAGCTTGGTCATCAGCCTGGGAAACAACGCGTGGTGGTCATCCAGCCAGTGAAACACGGCATTGGAAAAAAGCAGATCGGCGGGAGCGGAGGGCTCCCAGGCGTTAAGGTCGCTGTGCTGCCAGAAAACCCCGGCCTCCAGGGTGCGGGTCTTTTCCAGCATGGCCTCCGAAGAATCCACCCCGGTGACCCGGGCGCCCGGCCATCGTTCTTTCAAGATGACGGTCCCCGACCCGGTGCCGCAGCCCAGGTCGTAGATGACCCTCGGAGATTCGAGAGGGATGCGCCCGATCAGATCGATGACCGGTTGCAACCGCTCGTTGCCGAATCTCAAATATTGGCTGGGGTTCCAATTTGCCATACCCAATCCCTTTGGGACCTGGCCGGACGACCGGTTAAACCCCTGCCGTCCGGGGCCGGTACTGTAGCGCCTCGGCCAGGTGGCTGACGCCGATATCGTCTGCGCCGTCCAGGTCGGCGATGGTGCGGGAGACTTTCAGGATGCGGTGGAAAGCCCTGGCGGACAGGCTGAGCCTTTGGGTGGCCGCCTGGAGCAACCCCGTGGCGCTGTCATCCAGGGGGCACGACTTCCAGACTTCGGCCGGGCCCATTTCCGAGTTGCTGAGGAAGCCCAGGTCCTGGAACCTTTTGCGTTGGGTTTCCCGCGCCCGGTCCACCCGCTTTCGGGCGTGCACCGAGGCTTCCGCGATGTCCGGCTCCACCAGCTCTTCATATTCAACCGGCGGGACCTCCACGAAAACGTCGATGCGGTCCAACAGAGGTCCGCTGATGCGTTTCTGGTACCGGGCCACCGACGAAGGCGAGCAGGTGCACTGCCTCCTGGGATGGGTATTATAACCGCAAGGGCAGGGATTCATCGCCCCCACCAACATGAAGCTGGCAGGATAGGTCACCGTGCCGGCCACCCGGCTGATGGTGACGACCCTGTCTTCCAGTGGCTGGCGCAGGGATTCCAAGGCCGTATGGGTAAACTCCGGAAGCTCGTCCAGGAACAACACGCCACGGTGGCTCTTGGTTATCTCGCCTGGCTGAAGATTTCTGCCGCCGCCCACCAGGCCGGCGTTGGAGATGGTGTAATGGGGCGCCCGGAACGGCCGCTCCAGGACCATCGGCTCGTCGGCGCGCAATTCCCCGCTGACGCTGTAGATCTTGGTGACCTCCAACGCCTCTTCGGGCGACATGCGGGGCAAGATGCTGGGCAGGCACCGGGCCAAGAGGGTCTTACCGCTGCCCGGCGGCCCGTTGAAAAGCAGGTTATGGAACCCGGCCGCGGCCACTTCCAACGCCCGTTTTGCATGTTCTTGGCCCTTGACGTGGGCCAGGTCGCCCTCATGGGATGCTTTGGCGCGGCCGTTGCCCTTAGGAAGGATGCCGTTGCTGTCTATAGGCGAGATCGGTGTGTCGCCCCGGATGTGCGCGATCAACTCCACCAGGTTGTTCACCGGGAATGCCTGGATGCCCTCCACCAGGGCGGCTTCCGGGGCGTCAACGGCGGGAACGAAGATGGCCGAGAATCCCTGCTGCCGGGCCACCGAGGCCATGGCCAGGATGCCGGTGGTGTGCCGCAGGCTGCCGTCCAGAGATAGTTCGCCCAGGAAGATAACGCCATCGGGAACCCCGGTCAATTGGCCGGAGCTGAGAAGGATGGACACCGCGATGGGAACGTCGTAACCCGGCCCGGCTTTCTTCAGGTCTGCCGGCGCCAGGTTTGCGGTGATGCGCCGCATGGGAAACTCAAACCCGCTGTTCCGTAGCGCCGCCCTTACCCGCTCCCTGGCCTCCTGCACCGCCGCGTCGGGAAGGCCGACGATATTCAACGTTGGAACACAATCATAGCATTGAGGTAACATTAGCAGAGATCATTGTCTAAGCAAACTAGATCGGGACGAACAATCGGCTGACAAAATGACAGGGGACCCACACTATTCGCGGATAGTGTCATATGTTCTCGCTATGGTGGTAAATGGACAGGTCCTGTGCTTAGAAGTACTATTTTTCCACAATGGCGAGTGAGCGAAAACGGGGTTTGTTTGAATACGATCACCCAGTCCCGTTATCAACAGATGCGGGTGAACCTCGTGGATCTGCTCACTGCGTTGGGAACGGCCGGCGCACTGCACACCAACGTAGATCCACTCGTTCTTTTGGCGGTTGGCAATCTAAGTTTTTAGTACGATAGCGAGGTAGTTGGCAATGCTGTCTGTGCAAGCTCTAGCATCGATGCATGGGCGGAGCATGGATTATTGTTCCTGGTCAAATTAATGGGCCGGTGGGAGCCTCTGAGAATTAACGTGTGATAACCCACCTTCCCCTGCTTAGACCATGACGCTCCGAGAGTGGAGTAGGGAGTCCGGAATTCCCATGAGTCAAACTCCAAATCCACAAGATGAACGCGAACAAAGTCTCTGCCCGACTTGCGATACGCACCTCTCTGTCGACCTGATGGACGAGTTGAGTCGGAGGCGAGACCCGGAAGCCTCGGTATTGTGTCCGACTCCAGGCTGTCCGCGGATACTGTATAAGATTCGTCAATCAGGTAGCATGTATCGCCTGGAGTGGCAATAACGTGCGCGCCAGCCCTCATCAGGCATCGAAATGGCGTCGGGCACTAATGTCTTGAAAGAATATTTCCAGACATTACTATCGAAGCCCTAAAACCAGCACTCTTTCATTTGAATAGAGAGCGGTTGACCTTGTTGAGGCTGGTAGTACCAGACGGATAACACCAGCAACGTTTAGCGGTTGATGCTGGACTCAATGACGATTAGTGAAGACGGCAAGATTCCACCCGCCATCCAGGTTGAGTGCCCCAACTGTGGGCGGACAGCTTCCATCCAGCTGAAGTACTCAGAAGGAGCCACGATCGACTACGAGGGCATGTGCATGAGCACACTGCGAGCCTCGAATGATATTTGCAAAACGTCGCTCATTATCACCATAACTTTGCCCGAAGAACGGCATATGAGGTGGACCCCAAAATTTGGACAGGTAGCTAAGAGAGAGTCCCGCTCCTAAAATGACGTACATAGAGGAGCAGGACATGAAACAGACGCGTAAGAAACACAGCCCAGCCTTCAAGGCCAATGTGG
>JADFPM010000086.1 GCA_022562335.1 Chloroflexota bacterium | reverse complement strand
GGGGAGTTGGCGTGGGGGATGAAGATGTATTCTTATGCCTATTACGAAAACACCTACGCGCTGACGAAATTAGCTTTGGGCAAAATCCAGACTCCGTGTTGGGCGCCTCACGACAAACCCGCCGCCGGCGCCGACACCCCCGGACTGAGCGACGCTGGGGTCGACGCGTTCAGCGCATCCTACCAGGACTGGAAGGATGCCGAGGTGATATTCCTGTCTGGAGTCAGCCTCTACGAGTCCAAGTCCATCTTGTTCCAAGATTGGATCTCCAAAGGCGGGGCCAAGTTGATTGTGGTCAATCCCCGGAAGGACTACACGGCGGCCTTCGCCGAGCAACGGGGCGGCATACACCTGCAATTGGTGCCGGGGACCGATACGCTCTTGAACAACTCCATCGCCAGGGTGGTGCTGGAGAATGGGTGGGAGGACACGGACTTTATTCTACAGCGGACCGTATCTGAAGCGGAGCTTGGCCAAGAGACGTTCTGGCGCCGGAAGATGTTTGGGGCCACGTTCCAACAATACAAAGATTTCATCCTGGCTGATGACCAGTACCGAGTTGATAACGCCGAGAAGGTCACCGGCGTGCCCGCGGGGAAGATTCGGGATGCCGCCCGGTTGCTGGCCGGTCCCAAAGCCGACGGCAGCCGCCCCAAGACATCGCTTATGCTCGAAAAAGGCAATTACTGGGGGCATAACTACGAGAACACCGCGTCATTCGTCTCCTTGGGTCTGTTGACCGGAGCGGGAGGCCGGCCCGGCCGCGCCATCTCCCGGGGCGGCGGCCACCAGCGGGGCATGATTTCCGCGGCCGGATATCCCAAAGATAAATCACCGGACAGCTTCCAAGGCAACAAGATCGAGCTTAACGTTGACCGGTGGGCCGTCGAGGGTAACCTGCGGTTCATGTGGGCCATTGGCAGCACCTGGTTCTCGGCCATGGGAGCTTCCAATCACCTGGCAGAAACCGTCGGTGCCTTGATACGAGAGAAGGGGCCTCGGTTATCGCTGAATGATGCCTTCCCAGGCGGCACCAGCCAGTTCGATCGGGATAGGGTTTTGGAAGTATTGAAAGCCCGGGTAGACGCAGGAGGCTTGGTCCTCGTCCAGCAGGACATCTACACCAATGCCCTAACGGATTTCGCCGATATGCTGCTTCCGGCCGCTCCGTGGGGTGAGGAGGAATACGCTCGGATGCAGGCAGAGCGGCGTCTGCGCATGTACTCCAAGATCATGGACCCGCCCGGCGAGGCAAAGCCCGACTGGTGGATCATTGCAAAGGTGGCCCAGCGTATGGGTTATGACGGCTTCGATTGGAACGACTCAAACGACGTATTCGAAGAGGCTGCCGAGCGCTCCAAGGGCACGGTCCACGATTATTCCGCCCTGGTGGAGCTGGCCCGCTCCCAAGGTAAGCGAGGCCACGATCTATTGCGGGAACTGGGCACCACCGGGATCCAGTGTCCCATCAAGTTAGAGAACGGGGCTCTCGTGGGCACCGAGCGGATACATGAGGACAGCTTCAACACCGCCTCGGGCAAGGCGGTTTTTCCCAAGGGAGATTGGAGCAACGTTGAGCCCTTTCAAAAGGAGTTCGCCCCCCAGGGCGATGAACTCTGGGTGACGAATATGCGGGTCAACGAGCACTGGCAATCCCAATTCGACGACATCCGTATCCCTTACCGTTGGGACCGGTTCCCCGTTAACATTCTGGAGATCAGTCCGTCCGATGCGGCATCCCGAGGCATCGAAAGCGGCGATTGGGTGGAGGTAAGCAACGATAGAGTGCTCACTCAGACCGGCGGGCGTTACGCCGGCAAGTTCTCCGCCGTTGCCTACGTGACCGACCAAGTGGCGCCCGGAGTCACCTGCACCTATTTCCTATTTGGCCAGGGACGGTTGGACATGTCGGCTAATTCGGTGTCCCCCGGTCAAACAGACCCGATCAACAACCGCTACCGGTATAAGTTGGGGAAAGGGATCGTCACCCGGACAGGGGAGTCCGAGTTCAAGCAGACTATGAGTTTCGTGCCCCGCAACCTGGTATAGGTTCCGCTTTCGGCGCTATTAACCATGAACGAAAGACCAGCTCTCTCACAATTTGATGCCATCGTGCTAGCCGGGGGGGCCAGCAAACGCATGGGTTCTCCCAAAGCCACCCTTCCCTTCGGCAGCACATCCCTTGTGGGCGCCACCGTGGAGGCGCTGCGGCCGGTCTTCCGCCGGGTGTTGGTGGTCACGCGGGACAAGACTTTGCTTCCGGGCATCGATGTGGAAGTCCTAGAGGATGGCCGCCCTCTGTGCGGCCCGTTGGTTGGATTGGCACGGGGGCTGTCCCACAGTAACGCCCCGTGGTGCTTTGTGGCGGGCTGCGACATGCCTTTTCTCCAAATCGAGTTGATAGAGGAGATGACAGAATATTTGGGCGATTGCGACGTGGTGGTTCCCAATTACAACGGGCAGTTGCAGACCCTACACGCTTTCTACCGCACCGGGTGTCTTTCCACCGCTGAGGATCTGCTGGGGGAGGGAGTCACTTCCATGAAGGCTCTGCTATCGCGCTGCCGGGTAACCGAATTGGCGCAAGATCAAATCACCCGCGTTCCAGGTTGGGTTCGGTCCTTTGATGATCTGGATACGCCCGCAGAATACCGGGCCGCATTGAACAACCTGGATTTCCGGCCGTCCTGATGCGGTGAACAGCGGCTGGCGGCTGATGCGGGCCGATGGACCTAGCAATTGGGAGCGGCGAACCGTGGGCCTGATAAGTGGGATCGTGGGAGTGTAATGATCCCCTTTAAATCTCTTTGACGACTGCTACTGTCCAAATAGTGAATAGCCGACGCTGGTCCATCGCCTTTTCCAGAGCAAGGCACAAGATGCGAATACGCTATTATGTGACTGCCAGCGCTTTCTATGTCGTTTTAAAGTCCAAAGTTTCCGGCGGGTCGAAATGGTGTTAGCCGTCCGGGTTAGGCTCATCCTCTTTTTCATATTTGCCATCCTGTTTATCGCAGGGCTGGCTGGATCGGCCTTGGCCCATGCTCAGAGTCAGCCCCAGGCCGAGCCACCGGCTCCCCACGTGTTGGTGATAAAGGTTGACGGGATAATCAACGACGTAAAAACCCGGTATATCGAACGGGCCATCACGCTGGCTCTGGAAGACCAAGCGGAACTGATCGTCATGGAGTTGGACACACCCGGCGGCCTGTTGAGCTCGACCCGGAGCATCGTAGAGCTGTTGCTGGAATCGCCGGCGCCGATGGCCGTATACGTATCTCCCAAGGGCGCCAGGGCGGGTTCAGCGGGCACGTTTCTGACCGCTGCCGGCCATTTTGCAGTGATGGCGCCGGGCACCAACATCGGCGCCGCCACCCCGGTATCAGCCACCGGAGAGGAACTGGATGAGACGCTGGCCAGCAAGATCGAGAACGATGCCGCCGCGTTGATTCGCAGCATCGCCCAGGAACGCGGCCGAAACGAGGATGCCCTGGAGCGAACCGTCCGGGAAGCGGCGTCCTTCACCGCAACGGAGGCCCTGGAACTGGACATCGTAGATTTCATCGCCGAGGACTTGGAAGACCTGCTGGCCCAGTTGGACCGGCGCAGCGTGCAGGTTTCAGGAGAAGATCAGAAACGGGTATTGGCCACCCGGGACCTCGATATCCGGCGGCTGGATAAGAACGTGTTGGAGAATTTCCTGGAGTTCATCTCCGACCCCAACGTCTCATTCATCCTGTTGACCATCGGCGGGCTGGGCATCGTCGTCGAGTTGTTCAACCCCGGATTGATCGCCCCCGGCGTGGTCGGGGCCATCTGCCTGATGCTGGCTTTCCTGGCGTTGGGAAATCTCCCCGTCAACTGGGCCGGCGCGGCTTTCATCATACTGGCGGTGTTGCTCGCCGTGTTGGAAACCCAGGTTTCCGGGTTTGGGATATTGGGAGCGGGCTCGATCGTCAGTGTTCTAGTGGGAGGGCTGCTGCTTTTCAACCAGTTTGGAGATGTGTCTCCCACCCTGCCGGAGGTGTCGGTGAGCCGGTGGCTTCTGGCCGGGACCGCCGGTGTCCTGGCCGCGGGGCTGATCTTTGTGGGCTGGGAGATATATACCTCCCGGCGCCGCGGGCGAGAACCCAGCCACCCGTCTTTGGTCGGCCAAGAGGCAACGGTCACCCGTGAATTAGCGCCTAGAGGGGTGGTGCGGCTGGAGAACGAAACCTGGACAGCGGACAGCCGGGATGGTAACGTGATACCCGCTGGCGAATCGGTTACCGTTGTTGCGGTTGATGGCTTGATTTTGACCGTGGCACGGCCCCCGAATACCAATAATCAGCCTTGATAAAGATTGCATAGCAGGATAACCCGTCACAGGAGGAACCCATGGCAACAGGATTGGTGGTAGTCCAGGCCTACCAGCGGATGATCGTTCAGAAGTTCGGCACCTTTGTCGGCACCCGCAGCCCCGGCCTCCATTTCCTCATCCCTTTGATGTATGCCGGCATCAAGGTCGATCTGCGAGAGCGGGTCGCCCGGGTGCCCACCCAGAAATACATCACCGCCGACAACGTGGTGGTAGACATGGATTTCGTGATCTATTACCGGGTGGTGGAAGAAAAGGCGGAAAGGGCGGTGTTGGAAGTCCAGAATTTTGAACTGGCGGTGGTTAACCTGGCCTTCGCCACGCTGCGCGCCGTCATCGGCTCAACCACCCTGTCCGAAGCGCTGACGGAACGGGAGCGGATCCGCGACCAGATGCAGGTGAGGATGGACGAGGTCACCGATCGCTGGGGAGTGAAGGTCTCCCAAGTCGAGATAAACGAGATAGACCCGCCACCGGGAGTCAAAGCAGCCATGGAGCGGGAGAAGTCGGCCGAAGCCATAAAGACCGCCGAGATAACCGAATCCGAGGGCCAGCGCCAGGCCCAGATCAACCGGGCGGAGGGCGAGAGGCAGGCGGCGATCCTGGAGGCGGAGGGCGCCCGGGCGGCTGAGATACTCAAGGCCGAGGGAGATCAACAGGCCCAGGTGCTGCGGGCCCAGGGTTTCAGTTCGGCCCTGGATCAGATCCATCAGGTTGCCAGCACGGTGGACGCCAAGACCATGAGCCTCCAGTATTTCGAGACGCTCAAGGCGCTGGGGGAGAGCCCGTCCACCAAGTGGATCTTCCCGATGGAATTCACCAATATGCTGGCCCCATTCCTGGGTATGGCAGCCGGCAACCGGGAGCAGGGAGACAGCGGCTCCTCCTAGAAAGACCAGGCAGTGAAAGACCCCCAATCGGCCATCGGCCGGATTGGGGGTCTTTGCTTTTGTGAACCGTTCCTTGCGATGGGGAAGATATCAACTGGGTAATTTGGGCAAGACCAACATGCCCTCTTCTTCGGTCCCCAGCATGTCGGTCTTTTCTTGCCAATGGAGCACGGCGGTGTAGGCGTTGAGCACAGCGTCACAGGTATTGCGGTCCATCGCATCTAAGTGTGGGTCAAGACCTGCGACCAACGGCGTCAGCTTCTCTTTCAGGTAGGTGACGCTGCCTGGGCTATTCTTTGGCGGCGCGTTATCGCCAAAAAGAAGCACCTTGGTGGCATGGGGATAGACCTCTATCACCCGGCATCCCATTTTTGACAAATGTTGGTTCAGCTTGATGCTCCGGTAGATCAAGTTACGGATTATCGACCCCTTGTTAGTGAAGAAACAACTTATCCCCATGCGAGCCAGATCTATCTCAGACTGCCGGCCCTTGTTCTGCGGGTTTGAAAACCGGCAGGAACACGTCGTCTCAAGGCAGCATAACCCACCGGGTAGCCCCAGAGGAGCGCCGATGGCGATGAGGTCGGGCCGGCACGACTGCACCATCTCGTGTAAACCTGGATCGTCGTCGAAGGAATCGAAGAATAAGACGTTTGAATCGCCGTCCAAAGCCACCACGGTGCTGGAGCGTTTGGATGAAGCCCGCAGGTCAACTCCTAATATCACCATCTCTAATCTCCCAACCAAACACGGCTGATGCTTAGCAGCATCACCGGTACCAGGGTGTGAAACCGTGCTACCTGGCTTCTGCCTTAGACAAATTCGGGTAAATCTGGGATTGGGTCTACGTGGGCTGCCTAGCCGCGGTCATCCGCCTGGGGAGGCCTGGGGTTCCAACGTGGTTTGAAATCGAACCCGGAGTCTAAAAAATCCAAGGCCGCTGAATACGGTTCCAGTCCCTTTGCGGCCACTGCTTCCAAAGCAGACCTGAGTTCTGGATTTTCATCGATCTGGGTTTTGAGTCTCTTGCCAAGCTCCTCTTCCACCGCCTCCAAGAACTCCTGCTCCCGGCGCCGTTCCCGCCGGCTGCGCAATTGGGAGTTTGCCTCGGAAAATGCCCGGTGCTTTTGGATCTGATCCCACAATTCCTCGATGCCGTCGCCGGTAAGGGCGGCCGTGAGCAGCACGGGAGGCGCCCACTCAGGCTGGCTTGAGGAAGTTTGAAGCATGGCGGTGATTGCCGCGGCCATCTGGCCGGCCCCGTCCCGGTCCGCTTTGTTCACCAGGTAGATGTCGGCTATCTCCATGATGCCGGCTTTGAGGGTCTGTACCGCATCTCCCGATTCGGGCATCAGGGCAACCAAGACGGTGTCCGCCACCCCCATGATCCCCAGTTCGGTCTGCCCCACTCCCACCGTTTCCACCAGGACCACATCCTTGCCCGCCGCGTCTAAAAGCCTGACCATGCTTTTGATCAGCCGGGGAACCCCCCCGGTTTGCCCCCTAGTGGCAACGCTGCGGATGAAAACCCCGGGGTCCAGATAGTGGCGCTGCATTCTGATACGGTCTCCCAGAAATGCGCCGCCGCTAAACGGACTGGTTGGGTCTACCGCAATGATGCCCACGGTGAAGCCTTGGCGCCGGAGCAGTTCCGCCAACCGGTCGACCACGGTGCTTTTCCCCGCGCCCGGCGGACCGGTGATGCCTACGGTGTAGCATCTCCCGGTGTGCGGATCGATGGCCTTCATCACCCCTGCGGCCTCTGGAGAGCCCTGCTCTAGCATGGAGATCGATCTGGAGAGGGCCCGTTGGTCGCCGTTCAGAAGCCTTTGGGCGATGTCCTCCATGGGCCAGCGACTCCGGAGCCGGGGGTGAAGCGAAACGTGAGCCTGAGATCTGGCTGGACTCTAGCAAAGAGAACCAGCCCAGTCAAGAGAAATCCCACCGGCGGGAATATGCGGCATTTTGTCGCAAAAGTTCACTTTTCGTCAGGCTATCCGCCGTCTTCAAATACGTATGGCCTACGCTTCTAGAGGATTCCCGAAGTTCTGAGTCCGATAGTCGGAAGAAGGCCGATCTCGCAATCTGGAAATTGATGCATTTGGTGAAATTGTCCATGTTTGACACCTGTTTTGGATGATGGATAAACGATAAATGGTGCATCGTCATCATGCCATGGATTCACTTCGTTATATCAGTGGCGGCCTTCCGGTCTCTGTTGGGGATTCCTGCCCCATTTGGGCTTACAAAAGGGACCCACATGGTCCCCGGAAGGTTCATGGCCCGGAAGGTTCATGGCGCGGAAGGTTCATGGCGCGGCGGGCTTGATGTCTTCGCTGCCTGGTACACTTGCCGTTGGTCCGCCCGCCGGACCGGGACCACGGGAGTTGAGAAAAAAGAGAAGCCCTATCCTTTCGCTTGGCGCCACGGCCCGCCTGCGCCGAACCATTTAAGAGAGATTGAGACTGGTTTTTGGATGACTGAATCTGTGGATAGAGGGACCCGGCGGTTTGGGCGGCCATCTTCGGCAATGTCCTGGATCCTTGGGGCCCAGGAATTTCTTTGGCTGCTGATGGTGGTGGGAGTGCCCTTGGCATTCCTCAGCCGCAGCGATGTGCTGGATTCACCGGTCATCGTCTTCGTGGAGATCCCCAAGATAGCCTTGTTGCGCACCGCGGCGGCGGCCATGGCGGCTCTATGGATGGTGGAATGGGCCATCGGGGAACGGCCTGTTGTTGACCGGGGAATCGAGCCTGGGGCTGGGGATAGAGGCCGCCTGAGGCTGGACCTTTCGAAACTCTCGCCACGGGGATGGCTCATAGCCGCGGTGGCCGGGTATTTCGGTGTGACAATGATCACCACCCTGCTGTCGGCCTCGGTGGAGGTGAGCCTCTGGGGGGAGGTGCCCGGGCAAGACGGCTACCCTGCCTACACCATGGCGGCTTACGCCGTGCTATTCGCGGTGGTAACGACCCACTTAAAGACCAAAGGGCAACTGGGGCGGTTGATCGCGGCTTTCGTAGCCTCGGGTGTCCTGGTAGCCCTCTACGCGGTGAGCCAACACTTCGGCCAGGACTTCCTGGTCTTGGCGTCGCCGGTCCAGCCTGAACGCGCAACATCCATCATGGGAAACGCGATTTATGTTGGCTCGGTCTTGCTGATGACCGTTTCAGTCACCGTGACCGCGGCAACCCTGGTCAAACCAGGACCGCTGAACCAACCGCGTTTTTGGCTGCTGTCTGGGACATGGGCAGCCCTGCTGACGATCCAGCTATTGGGCATCGTCTTCACCTTCAGCCGAGGGCCGTGGGTGGGCCTGATCTTTGCTGTGGCCCTCTTTCTGGCCCTGGCCGGTGTGTTCGCCGGATGGCGGACCCTGCTGCGGGGCGGGTCGTTGCTGGCGGTGGCCGCCCTTTTAGCCTGGTTGGTCCTTCTTATACCGGCGCCAGGCAGCGCCGGAGCGGGCGGGCTGGGCGCCCCGGCCACCGCGTCGCAGGCCGCCGAAAGGCTGACCTCCATCAGCGGGCAAGTGACCGGTGGCAGTTTCGGCGGCCGGTGGGACATCTGGACCACTTCTTGGCGGCTGATGAACCAACGCCCGTGGGTGGAATTCGATAACCTGGGCCTCTCGGCTTTGCGGCCCTTGGTCGGATACGGGCCGGATCTTTACCGCACCGCGTATTTGTTAGAGAGTCGTCCCCGTGGGGAAAGGCTGCTCCCCGGAGAAGCCCATCAAGCTCACAACTATTTTCTCCACGCCGGGGTGGAGATGGGTTACTTGGGATTGGCGGCTAGCTTGGCGTTGTTCGCCGTCCCGTTTCTGGCGGGTGGATACGTGCTTTTCAGGTGGCGGAACTCGGTTAGCTCCGGTTATAGAAGCAGCGCGGGTTTTAAGGTTATGCTGGCAGGCCTCATCGCGCTTCTGGCAGGGCGCTTCTTAGAGCAGATGGTTGGCATAGCCAGGGTGTCGGACCTTACTCTATTTTGGGCGGCGTTGGGCCTGTTGGCGGCGTTGCCCGCCGTCTTCGGCCCGCAGGACGGACCAGCGCGGGAACCAAAAGAGGTACCCGGGTCCGGCGCCGGGAACTTGGCCGGCACAACCGGCCCGTCTCTAAGAAGATCCGATGGGATGAGCTCGGTTCGAATCCTCATCGCGGCATTATGCATTTTAGGTTTGACCGCGCTGACCTGGGAAAAAACGCTGAATCACCCCCTCGCGGCCATTGAGATCGGCAAGGTCAATGGCCTGATGGCCCAGGAGGATCTCCAAGAGGCGTTGGCGGCCGTTGACCGG
>JADFPM010000085.1 GCA_022562335.1 Chloroflexota bacterium | reverse complement strand
TGGCGAACCGTGGCGCGGGTACGGCAGCAGCAGCGATGATGGGGAGTGGATGCCTATGGGGAAAGCATGAGGTGTGCCGGCGGGAATACCCGAAGGGGATGCGGCCTCAACCTCGAGGGAAACCGCGTTGGCTGCCGACGGTGACCGGCGTCTGAGATCTACTTCGAAACAAAACCCTGGACGCCAACTGTTCCCTCGATTAAAAAAGTTCGGTGGGCACGGCGACGCCGTTGAAATCCTCCTCGCCCAGGGGGTCGACCGGCGCCAGGCCGTTGATGGACATGTATTCGTAGAGCTGCTTGAGGTGGTGGACCGAATGGCCCAGGGCCAGGTCCATCAACTCGCCTGCCGTTTTGGACCCCATGTAGGTATCCAGCGGTTTTTCCAGGTCCAGGGGGTCATCTCCCATAAGGGCCGTCTTCACCCGGTCGAGCACGTCCCCGCCATAGGTGACGATCTCTTTGAACCCCACGTCGCCGATGACATCATGCATGTTCCGGCCCCGGTCTTCGCTGCTGTAAACCCCCACCTTGTAGGCATTGAGGGCCCGGTCGGGCCGGTCAAACAGGTGAAAGGTGAACTGGCCCAGTTTGCGCTTGCGCTCGGGGCATTCCCAATCCATATATTCCGGGGGAAGTTGACCGACGGCGGAGGCCGCCGCCACCAGCACGGTTTGATACTTTTCCACCATGGTAGGCAGATCGACCCGGGAGACCTGGGCGTCTATTCCAAACACCCGGGAGAGCTCCTTGGGGTTGAACCCGATGACGACTTCGTCGCCCCAAATGGTCACCGGCACCACCTTCAGTCCCCGGTCCAATAGCTCTTTCAGGGACTCTGGGTCGTGCTCCACGTCGCCGTCGGCATAATCGATCCCGTGGGACGAAAGAAACTCTTTCGTTCTGCCACAGGTGAATCAACCAGGGCGGAAATAAACCTTGGGCTTGGGCATGCCGGTCACTCCTAATATGTCTCAGGTGATTGGTTGATTGGATCCTAGCCGGCCGGCCACCGGCGGTGACCGCCACGGCGCCGCATCGTCATAAGCACGCCGTATCTACGCCGCCGTAGCCCAGTCCACGCCGTTAAGGACTATCTTCTGGAACTCCGGGGTCTGGAAACTCTTACCGTCGTGGCCCAGCAAAAGCACGAAAACCTTGCCATCGCCGTAGGTGCGGGTCCAACCCAGCGGGAAGGTGCCTCCGGGCATGGACATGGGCGCGCGATCAGGCCCCCAGGGATGGGTCCCGTCTTCAGTCGTACCGGTGAGGAAAACATCGTTGCCTTCTTTGATCGCCAACCCCATATAGAGCTCGTCGTCGGTGGAAAAATCGGAGACGCCGGCCACTCCAAAATGGCTGGCCTGACTGACGTTGACGGTGAACTTGCCGTAGGGAGGATGGAAACTGGTCCCCGAGACCCACCCGCCGCCGGTGATGTCATGGAACTCGGGCCATTGGGCGGGAAGGCATCCGGAGATGTGGAGGCAAACAAAACCTTTTCCCGAGCGGATGAATTCCTTCATCCCGTCCTGCTCGCCCTTGGCCAAGGCCATGTCGGCAAAGTTTGCCACGTCCTCCCGCCGGGTGTTGAACACCAGCGCGTCGAAAGCGCTCATATCCCCAGACCGGGACAAGATAGAGGCGTCGTCGGTCACGGTCACGTCATGGCCGGCCGACTTTAGGAATCCTTCCAGAACCGGGGTGGATTCCTCGTAGGGGTGCCTTCCTCCGGAGATCACCAGTAGCTTCATCGGACGGGTCCTCCTGATCGATCGTTACGGCTTTACTAACCAACCAGCCTTTGTTTGGCTGGAAGACCTGCCTGGGCCGGAAATTGGTTACCCAACGGCAAATAGCGGCCCGCTTGGCGCTGATGGCCTGGGGGTAAGTAGACCATCAGGTCACTGATACGGTCAAGCGGGGCCGGCCGGGCGGGTGGTTTTGATAGAATACCGGCGTGCGGCGACGATGGGTGAACACGGTTTCTACTCACTGGCGCCGGGGTATTAGAACTGGGCAGCCGTTTTGGGCCGGGCTGGCGGTGCGCCAGGTTCGGCTAGCGGTACGGACCACCAAATTCGGCACAAACAAAGGAGACATCCATGGTTAGCCCCACGGACACCAACCAGGTGTTGCTCACCGGTGAGAATAACTTCATGCGCCTGCACCTGGAAGAGAACGGGCCGATGACCACCCGCGCCGGCCACTGGAGGATACTTCTTTCGCCGGTGGGACCGGGCCACGTCTTGTTTCTAAAGAGCGACGTGACCGATGACCAGTTAAGGATCTATTCCGATAACATCGCCTTGGCCCGGTGGCTGCAAGACGAGATCGTAGGCAATCCAGAGATGAAGGATCCGGCCATCCCGGTGATAACCGCCGCCTTTGACCGCTGGGGAGACACCAGTTTTTTCTGGACCGAGTCGATCGAGACCGAAGAAGAATCCATTGAACTCACCTGGTACGACTTCGGCGAGCCATTCGTTATAACGGTCCCCCCCGGAAGCTCGCCGGACCGTCCCTTGGGTTGGAACAGCGTTTTCATACCGGCCAGCCGGGCCCAGCTGACCATCAACGGAGAGGTGGCCCAGGGGCGGCCTTTCCCTGAACAGCGAGGGGTGAGACTCAGCAGCACCGCGGGGTTGGCCCTGTCGGAAACCTGGGTCCGGCCCGTCTGATAGATCGAACCGGTCCAGGCTGGGATCAAAACGGGATGCTTGTTTCCAACAAGAGGGTACGTGCGCCATTTCGTCGGATTTCCGTCGATCATAATTCCGTTTCCCCCGTATGACCGTGCTTGACAGCATATGGTGGCTCATGTATTCTCGGTCCTTCGAGCTACGAATTTAATCTCATATAAAATGACAGGGGGAGCAATAACAATGAGCGGTCTTAAACGTTTGAATTTGCACGCCTGGATCATGGGTCTTTTGGCCCTGGCAACGGTTTTGATCGTGGCCTGCGGCGGCTCCGCCGCGCCGACCGTCGAATCGATAGCCCCGACCACTGTTGCCCAACCCACGGGAATAGCGGCGACCGCCGCTCCTGCAGTCGCGGCGACAGCGACGCCGGTTTCCCAAGCGGTGACCAGCGCCAGAGACACCCTGATATTTGTATCAAATGAAGAGCCCACCACCCTGGGCGCGGCCAGCGCCAGTTGCGGTGGGAACGCCCAAAACACGGTGTGCGACGACATCGCCAGCGACCCCCTCACCTGGATAGACAATGACACCTTTGAGGTGGTGCCCCTGAGCACCATCGAAAGCTGGGAACAACTGGAGCCCAACCGGTGGCAGTTCAAGCTCCGCCAGGGAGTGAAATTTCACAACGGAGCGCCTTGGAACGCCACTCAGGCCGCATTCTGGATAGATTTCTTCGGCGACGAGGAAACCAGCGGCCACTCCAACAGCAACGACTTCAGTTTCCACGGCGTCATCAGCGGCGAAGTGGTGGACGAATTCACGCTGGACGTGGTATGCGGCAAGCCCTGCCCCATCCTTCCCCGAACCACCATCTTCACCAAGTTCCAAGATGTGACCTGGTTCGAGCAGGCCTCCGAGGATGACATCGAAAGGATGACCGTGGGCCTCGGTCCGTACAAGATAGTCGAATGGAGGGCCGGCATCGAGGTAGAGTTGGAAGCATTCGCCGATTACAAGCCCAACACTGCCTTCGATTCCCAGGCGCCTTCCATCCAGCACGTGTTCCAGATCTGGAGGAACGAGCCCTTGGTCCGCGCCGCGGTGATCGAAGCTGGCGAAGCCGATCTGGCCGAGATCTCCATGGACGACCGGGACCGGGTCCCCCAGTTCAAGGTCGCCACCAACAACGAGATATATATCTGGCCCATAGACACCATCCACCACCCGGAGTTGAGAAAGGTAAAGGTCCGGGAAGCGTTGAACCTGGCCATCGACTGCGAAACGTTGATGAAGCAGTTGTACGACAACCTGCTGAAGTGCTACGGAAACATCGCCCAGCCGGGAACCGTGGGCATAACCCCCGAGAACTCTAAGCCGTATGGCTACGACCCGGAACGGGCCCGCCAATTGTTGATAGAGGCCAACTACGACCCGGCCAACGAGATCGTCATCAACATGCGTTCCCAGAAGGTTGCTAAAGACGTGGAATGGGCCGAAGCCGCCGTCGCCTACTGGCGTGAGGTGGGCATAAATGCCCGGCAGAACGTGGTAGAGTCGGCAGTGCGCTCGGGCCTCAGCCGTCAAAACTGCGGCCACAAACGCACCCGCCAGGATTTCGCCGACGCGCCGGGAGATACGTTGACAGAGAAGTGCCGAGCCCTGGGTCCGGGGGGACCGGGATTCGCGTCCATGCAACTGACCGAGTCCGCCACCTCCACCGAGTCGCTGGACTTCTCCCGCCAGGGCATCCTGCGAAATAGCTGCTTCAGCCGCAGCAGTGGGATCTGCGAGGATGAGTTGGAGAAGATGATCGAGATCGCCAACGCCACGGATACCGGCCCGTTGCGGACGGAGCGGATGGTCGAGATCGCCAATCATGTCCGCGAGCACTTCCACTTCGTCCCTGTCCTCCAAAATGTGGTGGTATACGGAATGGCAGCCGATCTAGTATGGGAGCCATACTACGCACCTAGGCTGCGGATAAACACCATGCGGTTTAAGTAGGCCGCAAAACCCGGCCGGCTAACAGGGTAAACGGCGAACCGTGCCCCGAGGGATATCCCGGGGCACGGTTCATGTCCCAAATATCAGCCCAGGAAATAAAAGTGGTGGCGTGAATGGGGACTCACGCATCAGAACATCCAGACCATGACTTATGTGGAATAAAAATATCTCACACTTGAATGAAGCCGCTCCAGGAGCATGTAGCCCGTTCGGTCCACGCTGGCCGGACATCGGGGCATTCCGGCCGGCGCAGGTGAGGAACCGTCGTGCGTAACTACATGCTGCGGCGGGTAGGCCACTCGGTTTTCATAGTCTTTGGCCTTATGGCCCTGCTATTTTTCGCCACCAACATCCTGGGTGATCCCATAGAACTGCTCTTAAGCGACGACGCCACCGAAGAAGCAGCCCAGGCGTTGCGGGTCAAATACGGCTACGACCGGCCCACTCACGTTCGGTTCGTGGAATATATCAGCAACTTTGTCAGGGGAGACTTCGACCGGTCCCTACGCTACAACCTGCCGGCCCGGGAACTGGTATTCCAGCGTCTTCCAAACACGGCGGCCTTGGCATTCGTAGCTTGGGGAATCGGAATATTCGGCGTCCCTATAGGCATGTTGGCGGCCCGCCGCCCCCGCGGGTTCATCGACCGCTTCGTCAACATCCTTTCCTTCGCCGTGATCTCCATTCCAGATTTCTGGCTCTCGTTGATGCTCATCCTGATCATCGCACTTCAATTTGGCCTGCTGCCAACCTCGGGATTTAATGGACTGGGGCCGGAAGGTTGGAAATTCATCCTCCTCCCGGCAATCGCCCTCTCACCCCGGGTCCTGGGCCGCAACGCCCAGATAACCAGGGCTACCATGATCGATGAGATGAGCAGGCAGTACGTGGCCACAGCCCGGGCCAAGGGCCTATCCGAGAACGTGGTCCTCTACCGTCACGTCTTGAAAAACGCCTCCATCTCCATCGTCACCTTGATGGGTGATGAATTGGCCGGGTTCATGAACGGAGCCACCATCACCGAGACAATATTCGGCTGGCCCGGCCTGGGTAAATTGCTCATCGACGCCATCAACGCCAGGGACCTGCCGTTGATCACCGCCACCGTGTTCGTGGTGGCCCTGATGGTGATGACGATCAACCTGATAATCGATTTGGCCTACACGTGGTTGGATCCACGCATATCTTATAAATAAGCGTCGTTTGCCAAATCCCGGGCCATGGCGGTCATTATCTAGAGAACGTGAGGTCTTACCTCCATAATGCAAGACACGGCGACAACATTAGACCGGAAGCCCAATCTCCTGGTGGGCCTATGGCAAAAACCCCTGGTTCAGGCGTTTCTCAGCGACCCGGTCACGCTGGTATCGGGCGTCTTTATCGTGGTCATATTCCTGGCCGTCATCTTTGCTCCGCTGGTTTCGCCCCACGACCCACAGGAACAGCAGATCATGCTGCGCCATCTAGCGCCTTTTTCGGTGGGCACGGCAATCATCAAACGCCCCACCACCGACCAGACCACGGAAGACCGGTTCTACCTTCTGGGCACCGACCACCTGGGCAGGGATATGCTCAGCCGGCTGATCGACGGGGGCCGCATCTCCCTGACGGTTGGTGTGCTGGGGGTGGTTTTTTCCGGATCCATCGGCATTTTCCTTGGCCTGATAGCCGGATACTACCGGGGGACGGTGGACGATATCATCATGCGGGCGGTGGACATTTTCATGTCCGTTCCATTGTTGTTCCTGGCCCTGATGGTGATATTCATCTTGGGACCCAGCTTCACCAACATAATCATCGTCTTCGCCGTGGCGCGGTGGATGCTTTATTGCCGGATCACCCGGGGGGTGGTCATGTCATTGCGGGAGCAAACATTCATCGAGGCGGCGCGGGCCATCGGTTGCACCGACGGCCGGGTGATAGGCCGCCACATAATGCCCAATCTAATCACACCGCTGATGACCATCGCGGCCCTTGAGGTCCCGAGAAACATCCTGACCGAGTCGGCCCTCAGTTTCCTGGGCTTCGGCATACAACCGCCGGATTCTTCCTGGGGATTGATGTTGGCGTCAGGACGGGATTACATCACCAAGGCCTGGTGGGTGGTGGTGGTGCCGGGCATGGCTATATTCCTGACGGCCCTGTCATTCAACCTATTCGGCGTCTGGCTGAGGGCCGTCAGCGACCCGTTGCAGCGCTGGCGCTGGTTGAAGGCTACCAAGGAGGCCAAGGAGGCCGGAGTCTCCGTATAACCCTCTCCGTCTGATCCCGGGGAGACGCATCGGCAGACCAAGACCCCGCTGTTCTTCAGCGGGGTCTTCACTATTGACCGAGGTGGCTGGTTGCCCAGCCTTCCCGTCGTGTTCCAGCCGCGCCAGATGGGCTATAATCCATAAATAAGATGTTGCGCATGCCGCAATATCAAGATATTAGCGGTAACTTCGGATTTGCAGGTTGGGTGGCTGGATGATTGACGGCGGCATCTACACGGTGGTCATTCCCCTGGGGAGGACCGTGGCCGGATTCATGGTCGGAGTCATGCTGGGGATATTGGGCGGTTGGATGGCCCTAAACTTCAACCAACTTATCGGCTATGCCTGGCACCCGGAAGTGCACCGCCATATCTATCTGATGTCCATCGGGCTGGGCGCCGGGACGGGCGCTTACGTGGGTTGGGCCAACTTCGACATACGTTGGCAGTTCGTCGCCGGCTCGGTGCTCCTGGTGCTGGCTGGTGCCATCGCCGGGACCTATCTAGGGTTGATCTACGGCCAAATCGCCGACGAGACCTACCTGGGCCGCCGGTACACCATCGTCAATTCCATTCACTATGGCGCCCCCATCGGCGGTATTGCCGTATCCACGTTGATCGGCCTCTACAACGAGTTTCGCACCAAGGGACTATGATGGCGAAGCCACTAAATCTTCCACCTCCTCAAAAATACGGCGAACTGCGGTAAGGACCATTTGGCTATGGACATCGGGCAAGGTTCCAACGTGTACCGGTGGGATGGCGATTGGGCTGAGATCCCACCATCAGACGGGACGGCAGACGGGACGGCAGGCGGGCGCGAGAAAGGCTGGGCCCACCACGGGGTCGCGGTCACGGCCGCAGGCGATGTCGTAACCTTCCACCCAGGTGACTCCACCATACTGGTGCTGGACGCCCAAGGAAGAGCCCGCGCCAGCTGGCATCTTCCGGTGGCCGATGCCCACGGGATCACCGTGGTTCAAGAAGGCGGCACGGAATTCCTATGGATAGCTGACAACGGACGTAAACGCCAACCCGAGTTGGGATATGAGTACCCGCCATCATCGGGGCCGTTCTCGGGACAGGTATTGAAAACCACCCTGGACGGCCAGATCGTGACCGTCCTCCCCAAACCCAGCGTCGAGATATATCGTGAAGGCAACTATTCGCCAACGTTGGTTGCCGTGGATGAAGAACGCTACGGAGGCTCCGGCGACATATGGGTGGCCGACGGCTACGGCGAAAGCTACGTCCACCGTTATGACAAGACTGGCCGGTATACCGGAAGCATCAACGGAGAGGAAGGGAACGCCGGCCGGTTCAATTGCCCCCATGGGATCTTTATCGACCGCCGGCGCGGCCTCCCGGAACTGTACATTACCGACCGCGCCAACCACCGGGTACAGGTCTATGATCTGGAGGGACGGTTCAAAAGGGTGTTTGGCGACGACTTTCTATCCAGTCCCAGTGGGTTTGTGACCCACGGCGATCTGATGGTGATAGCGGAGCTGCGGGCCCGCCTAACCGTGCTGGACGGTAAGGACGATCTCATCTGCTACCTGGGCGAAAACGAGGCGGTGTGCGGCGTGGACGGCTGGCCCAATAATAAGAACGACGCCGGGGAGATAGTGGCCACCCGGCTATTGGAGCCGGGAAGATTCAACAGCCCCCACGGCATGGCCGTCGATTCAACGGGAAACATCTACGTTTCCGAGTGGCTGATCGGGGGCCGATTTATCAAGCTCGCGCGCCTGACAGAGTAGGACAGCCGAGCCCACCTCCTCCGCCGTGGCGAGCCTCGTGCCAGCTCAACAGACGATTGCCGCCTGTGCCGCCCGCATTAGCTGCCACCCCTATCGTCCCCCCGACCGGCACGCATCACAAGCCGGTTCCCACAGCCCTACGAGGGCGACGACACCAGATGACTGACCCATGCTATCCCGAAGCGGGAACGCCGCGTTTGTCTATCGGGCTAATCGTGGTGGCTCACCCTCTCCGCGATGCCAACGCGCACCCCAGAAAGAGCCGCCCCTACGAATCTGACCCCGCAGCCCGAGCAACCATAGCGTGGGTCGGGCATGCCGCTTGCCCGTTTCGCGATCCTGCGCTCGTAGCATCCAGGGCAGGCCCGCCGCCTGGAAATCAGCACATTGTACCTTTTCAGCCGGGTTATCGAAGGCAACCCCCGGCGTGAGAGGTTGGTTTCATCCCCGCGGCCTATTCTTCGGCCGGCTCGATACGGCAGCAGGTCGCCGAAAATATCGCCGTCGGCGACCGGTGCCCCGGAAAACACCTGCAAAATCGCGGTCAGTACATCGTCGCCACCGCCGGATTCCAGGGAAGAACCCGGCGCGCTAGTGGCGAACGATTCGGGCGCTGAATCGCCGTGATCGCGCGCGCTCACAACGATCACGGATACATTCGGACACGCGTCCTTGAAGCTCTTGACGCCATCAACACCGCTCTTGTCGCTCAGGTCTGTCTCCAGCAAGACCACCTCCGGGCAAAGTTGGGTCACTACTTCGATGACCCTGGAGCCATCATCGTCCGCGCCAACGATCTCGACCTCTGGTTCGTCTTTCAACCGGAGAGCGAGGCGGGAGGCAAACGGCGACGGCTGACCGGCTATGTAGACTCCGATTTTGCTCATGATGCAGCGCTCTCACCGTCCGCGAACACGTTGGAGACGGACA
>JADFPM010000084.1 GCA_022562335.1 Chloroflexota bacterium | reverse complement strand
GGGGGCATCCTGGGCCTGGCCCTGTTGGTCTATCCAGCCCAGGTGGTAGCGCAACATATCGTAGAGGAAGCCCTGGCGGGAGGCGAAGACGTCCTTGAGCTCCTGCTCCAGAGCTTGCTGGTAAGTCTCGCGGCGTGAAGAGAGTTGAATGGCTCTACACCTGGCAAATGGGGATCGGCGTCGTTTCGATGCCTAAATCACCGTGTTCAGGGTTCCAACATCAGGTGGAACGGCAGCGCGCCCTCCCGAAGCAACCTGGGTTCTTCCGAGGTCAAGTCGATTATGGTGGAGCCCACGCCCGCCGGGGACGGGCCGCGCCGGACCACGTAATCGACCAGGTCGCCCAGCTGGTCCAACACGTCTTCGCGGCTGTGGAGGTCAGGGTGTCCGCTGCGGTTGGCGCTGGTGCCGGTGATCGGCCTGCCCAGTCCGTCGGTCAAGGCCAGGGGAACGGGATGGTTGGGCATCCTCACGGCCACGGTTTCGCCGCCGCCGGTCACCAGGTCTGGCAGTTGGGGCAGCCGCCACAATACCAAGGTCAGCGCCCCGGGCCAAAAGCGGCGGGCCAATCTTTCCGCCCGTTCCGAGATATTCCCCGCAACCATCTCCACCTGGTCCCAACCGGAGACCAGCACCGGCAACGCCTGTCCCTGAGCGCGGCCTTTTATAGCGAATATGCGCTCCAGCGCCGGCCGGGAAAAGACATCGACGCCCAGACCGAAAAGGGTGTCGGTGGGAAAGGCCACCACGCCCCCGGACCGCAGATGTCTCAGCGCCAAACCGATGTCGGTTTGGCAATCATTTTGCTTGGCCAAGGGCCGTCCAACGTCTAGCATCGCACGACGGGTTTCAACACGACTGGTCTCAGACCGAGTATATCATGGAAGGAGACCCAGAAAAGAGACTGGCGGCGGGATTTTCTCCCGTCGGAGCCGCGCTATTCAGGCCGGTGCAGCCCCGGTCTGGGTTACCCTTTATGTCAATGCGCCAGCTTCACTCTATGGTTGAGATTATGTATAATTGCGGGTGTTGATCAGCAGCTAAGCGTAACGTTTTCCACCAGGAGGACCGGCCACGGCGGAGAAGAGGTTGCCAAGGGGTAGGAGGGTCGCCACCAGCGACGATCTGGAGGTGTCGGCGTACCTCGAGATCGCCAAAAGCCTTGAAGGCGTTGGCACCCAAGCTAACGAAGGCGCAGCATCCACTGAATCACGTACTGGCGAACCGCGTCCGGTCAATGAAGGTATAGCCGTAATCGACTTCGGCTCCCAGTATAGCCATCTTATCGCCCGCCGCATCAGAGAGCAAAAAGTCTATTCCGAGATCCTGCCCGCATCGGCGGCCTGGGACGATGTCAAACATCTGAACCCCAAGGGCGTGATCCTCTCCGGAGGGCCCGCCAGCGTCTACGATCCCGGCGCGCCCACGGTGCCCGACTGGGTCTTCGAGCGAAAACTGCCGGTCCTGGGGATCTGCTACGGCATGCAGGCCCTGGTGCATCAACTGGGCGGAAAGGTCACGCCGGGGCAGAAGCAGGAATACGGCTCGGCGATCCTGCATCAAAACGGGGGCGGCGCTGCTTTGTTCCACGGCATGCCCCCTTCCTTCCCGGTGTGGATGAGCCACGGCGACCGGATAGAGTCGTTGCCTCCGGGATCTACCACTCTGGCCTATACTGAGAATTCGCCGGTGGCCGCCCTGGAGATCACCGAGAACATTTTCGGCCTGCAATTCCATCCCGAAGTCCACCACACCCCCCTGGGCTCATCCATCCTGGAGAATTTCCTTTTCCGCACCTGCCATTGCCAGGCGGTATGGACCCCAGGCAACTTCCTGACCGAGGCCATCGCCAGGGTCCGGGACCAAGTCAAAGACGGCAGGGTGATCTGCGCCCTTTCCGGCGGCGTTGATTCGGCGGTGGTTGCCGCCCTGCTGCATAGGGCCATCGGAGACCAATTGACCTGCATCTTCGTTAACAACGGCCTGCTCCGGCTGGAGGAGGCAGAACGGGTACAGGATACCTTCCACCGGCACCTGGACCTGAACCTGATATACGAGGACGCCTCGGACCGGTTCATGGGCCGCTTGGCCGGCGTTACCGACCCAGAGACCAAGCGGAAGGTCATCGGCGAAGAATTCATCCGCGTCTTTGAAGAAGCCGCATCCCGGCTGGGCAAAACGGACTTTCTGGCCCAGGGCACCCTGTACCCCGACGTGATAGAAAGCGAAACCCCGGAAAACTCTGCCTCGGTCCGCATAAAAACCCACCATAACGTGGGCGGCCTGCCGGAGCACATGAAGCTGAAGCTGGTGGAGCCAATCAGATACCTCTTCAAGGACGAGGTGCGCGAGGTTGGCCTGGAGTTGGGTCTTCCTCCTGAGATGGTCAACCGGCAGCCTTTCCCCGGCCCCGGCCTGGCTATCCGGATCATCGGAGAGGTCACCAAGGAACGGCTGGATATCCTGCGGGCTTGCGATTGGGTGGTCATCGACGAGATCAAGGCCGCCAATCTTTATGGCCAGATATGGCAAAGCTTCGCGGTGTTGACCGATACACGTACCGTTGGCATCATGGGCGACTACCGGACCTACGGGTATGTCTGCGCCATCCGGGCGGTGAACAGCGAGGACGCCATGACGGCCGATTGGGTGCGCCTTCCCTACGAGGTGTTGGCCCGCATCTCCAGCCGCATCGTCAATGAGGTACCCGGGGTGAACCGGGTGGTCTACGACATAACCAGCAAGCCTCCGGGGACCATTGAATGGGAGTAGGCTTCTGATTGGAGGCTTCCTCTTGGAGGCATCCTCGAAAACCATCACCCGCCGGTTTAGGGGGAAACCCTTGGCAGCCGGACCAGGCGTGCGTCTCCCCGGCGCCCCGCCGTTCCCGTCTATTTGGTTCCGTCTATTTGCTTAATGGTGAGACTTCGTCCTTGAAAGTTTTGATTGTTGGATCGGGCGGCCGCGAACATGCCCTGGCCTGGCGAATCAGCCAGAGCCAGGATTTGACTTCCCTGTGGGTGGCCGACGGAAATGCCGGCACCTCCCAGTTCGCCACCAACGTGCCGGTCAAACCCGACGACGTGGACGGGATCCTGGCCTCCGCCCGGTCCCTGCCGGTGGACCTGGTCGTGGTGGGCCCGGAGATCCCCCTGGCCCTGGGCCTGGTGGACCGGCTCACCGCATTGGGTATCCCGGCCTTCGGCCCCACCCGGGCGGCGGCTCAGATCGAGGCCAGCAAAAGCTTCGCCCTGGAGATCATGAGGGATGCGGGAGTCCCTTGCCCCGATTTCCACGTTTTCCGGGACCAAGCCGATGCGCTGACCTTTCTGGAAAAACATTCCGGCCCCCTGGTGGTCAAGGCCGACGGGCTGGCCGCGGGGAAGGGAGTCAGCCTTTGCCAAACGGCCGAAGAGTCCGCCGCCGCCGTCCGCGACTGCATGACCAGCGGGGCTTTTGGTGACGCCGGAAAGACGGTGGTCCTTGAAGAGATGTTGACCGGGCCTGAAGTCAGCGTTTTCGCGTTTTGCGACGGAGAGCGGATCTCAGAGCTGGCCACCGCATGTGATTACAAACGCCTGGAGGACGGCGGCCGAGGCCCCAATACCGGCGGCATGGGCAGTTTCGCCCCGGCCGACCTGTGGAGCCCCGGGCTGGCGGAAGAGGTCAACCGCACCATCATGCTGCCGGTGGTCCAAGCCATGGCGGAAAGGGGCACGCCCTATCACGGAGTGCTCTATGCGGGTATTATGTTAACCTCCGATGGGCCCAAAGTGTTGGAATTCAACTGCCGCCTGGGTGACCCTGAATCTCAAGTGGTGCTGCCTCTTTTGGAAAGCGATCCTCTGCAGGTCATGATGGCCTGCCACCAGGGCGGCCTATCCAAGATGCCGGTGATATGGAGCAGCAAACATCATGCGGGCGTGGTGATGGTCTCCGGGGGCTACCCCGCATCCTACGAGACCGGATTTGAGATATCCGGCCTGGACCAAGAGGATGAGGATACCCTGATATTTCACGCGGGCACGGCATTTGAACAGGAGGGAGGGACCAGCCGGGTGGTGACCCATGGCGGCAGGGTGCTCACGGTGGTGGGCAGGGGCGATTCTCTGGCGCAGGCGCGGGTCAGAGCGTATGATAGACTGCGGCAAATCAGCTTCCAGGACGCCTTTTACCGAACGGACATCGCCGACCTGGAAACCACGGAGAGGGTATGGCCTCCAGGACCGGCGGCGACTGGCCGGAGTTAGCGGAGTTAATAGAAGGTTACCGCCGGGCTTTGGATCAAGGTCTGCTGGAATCCTACCGTAAGAAGCGTTGGTCCCGCCACGAGGAATTTTTCGGCTGGCTGGCCCAGGAGAGTCTGCCCGATCTGTCTTTAGACCAAGCGGCGGCCATCTTCCGCGCCTCAGGAGGCAGCCGCTCCGCAGAGTTCAAAACCAATCCCATCGAGGAGATCCGAGACACGCTGGACTTTCTGTTGTACGACGAGGTCAAGCTGGAAGGCCGCTTCGATGAATGCGTGGCCCCGGGCGGCGGCTTCAAGCTGGCGGGAGCGGGCAAGGAATTTGCGTCCTACGTCCTTTGCCTTCAGGAACCGGCCCTGTTCGCCGTATGGAATACCAACGCCGACCGGGTCTTGCGCCGTACCGGCATCCTCAACGCAAAAATGAAAACCGGGCCCATAGGCATTCAATATCTGGACGTTTTGGACTGCCTCGCAAGGCTGAGGCACAGTCTGGGCTTACCGGATAATATGGCTTTAGACGAATTTTCCTACGCGGTGGCCCGGCGCCGTATCCCGGGTTAAAAAAGCTTCAAGGAGTAGACAGATGGCCTGGCGGGACACACTCATGGAACTCAAGGCGGAACTGTCCGAAATACGGTCCGAACGCAGTCGTCAGGCGGAAGACGACCAGGCAGACATCGACCGTCAACGTCGTGAGCTGACCCAGTTGGCCGACACCCTTCGGGTTCCTCAACTCCTGGAGGAGATGAATTCCACCCTGCTGGATGGCAAGGGTGAGATGGAAAAGATCGTCTCCTGGGAACCCATCGAAGAGGGCGGCGAAGATCTGGAATTGGATGACGACACCGTTGAAGAAGCCGATGTCATCACCGCTATCCTAACCTGGGAAGAGGGTGGAGACCGGGAATTGGCCGTGGACCTGGGAATCAGCGATGACGGAACATACCTGCAGGTGAACAACGTGGACATCCGCCCGGAACCGGAAGCCCTGGAACAAGCTCTGTTGGAAGGGTTCCGGGACGAGCTGGAGATCTGACCCTGGGGATTTAGACCCGGAAAGCGGGCGCCGCCCACCGGTGTCATAAGCCAAATATTAAAGCTAGGAGGACCTCGCCTTGCCGCTAGTTGGTGTTATTATGGGGAGCGCTTCCGACGAGCCTGTGGTGCAGGAAACCATCGAGGCTCTGGAACAGATGGAGATCGACTACGAAGTGAGGGTGATGTCCGCTCACCGGACGCCGGAGCGGGTGCAGGAGTACGCCCTTGCTGCCAGGGACCGGGGGATAGAGGTGCTCATCGCCGCCGCGGGAGGCTCGGCCGCCCTGGGAGGCGTCCTGGCCTCGTGGACCACGCTGCCGGTCATCGGCATCCCTCTCGCTTCCAGCGAACTGAAAGGCATGGATTCCTTGTTGGCCACCGCCCAGATGCCGCCGGGCATTCCGGTGGCGTGCATGGCCGTAGGGTCCTGGGGGGCCCGCAACGCCGCCTATTTCGCTGCCGAGATCTTGGGCCTGAGACACGAAAAGATCAGAGAGGCGTATGAAGCCTACCGGCAACAATTGCGAGACCGCTAAATCCGGGGTATTTGATTCCGGACCCGCGGTCCTCACCGATTTCGACGATACCGCGGCGGCCCAGAACGTCGCAGAACTCCTGCTTGACCGGTTCGGCCACCCCAACTGGCATGAGGTGCGGCAGCGGTTCCGCGACGGCCAGATCACCCTCAAGGAGTACCAGGAGATCACCTTTCGTGATATTCAGGCCGGCCCAGAGGAAATGGGGCGATACGTCAAAGATAACGCTAACTTCCGGCCCCATTTCCGGGAGCTCTGGCACTACTGCCGGGACCAGGGCATACCCATGGCCATCGTCAGCCAGGGCCTGGACTTTTACATCGATGCGCTGCTGGAAAAAGAAGGCTTGACCGGTGTGCCGGTGTACGCCGTAAACACCCGGTTCACGCCCCAGGGCATAACCTACCAGTACGACTACACCCATCCGGGAAGGGAAGAATTGGGGAATTCCAAAGGTTTGGTGGTGGACCGGTTCCGGCAAAAGGGCCACCACGTCTTTTTCGCCGGCGACGGGTCATCGGATTTCGAGGCGGCGGAACATGCCGACGTCGTATTCGCCCACCGCGCGTTGGCGCGCCATTGCAAAGAGCAAAACATCCCCTTCAGGGATTTCAAGGATTTTGAGGAAATGCACCGGGCCGTGCGGGAATATTCCCAAAACGGGACAAACCGATGATGCCGATGAGTCTGGGCAGGAGGGGCAGGATTGATTGAGCGATATTCCCGGGCCGCCATGAAAAAGGTCTGGGGCGACGAGAACAAGTATAAAAAATGGCTTGACGTCGAACTGGCGGCCTGTGAAGCCTGGGGGGAGGAAGGCGTGATCCCCGCCGAAGATGTAGCCTTGCTGCGCGGCTCCAAGTACAACCACAAGCGCATGATGGAGATCTTCGAGACCACCCGCCACGACGTCACCGCTTTCCTAACGTCCATCACCGAAACCCTGGGGCCCGAAGGCCGGTGGCTGCACCTGGGATTGACATCATCGGACATGCTGGACACCGCCCTGGCCTTGCAACTGGGTGAAGCCGGCGCCTTGTTGATGGAAGACATGGACCAGGCCCTGGACGCGCTGAAGGGGCAGGCCATCAAGCACAAGGACACCATGATGATGGGCCGCACCCACGGCATGCACGCCGAGCCGATGACCTTCGGACTGAAGTTGGCGCTATGGTGGGACGAGATGCGCCGTCAACGGGATCGGCTGGCCCAGGCGCTGGAGAGCGTTCGGGTGGGCAAGGTTTCCGGAGCGGTGGGGACCCATGCCACCGTTCCTCCATGGATCGAAGAGCGGGTCTGCGAAAGTCTGGGGCTTGATGTCGCGCCGGTGTCCAATCAGGTGGTGCAACGGGACCGGCACGCCCACTTTGTGCAGACGTTGGCCTTGATAGCGGCATCCCTGGAGAAATTCGCCACCGAGATCCGTGGAATGCAACGCACCGAGATCAGCGAGCTGGAAGAGCCATTCGGCCAGGGCCAGACCGGCTCATCTTCCATGCCCCACAAGCGCAATCCCGAGCTTGCCGAACGCATTTGCGGCCTGGCGCGCCTGATCCGGGGCCACAGCATAACGGCGCTGGAAAACGTGGCCCTCTGGGGAGAGCGGGATATCAGCCATTCGTCCGCCGAACGTATAATCCTGCCCGATTCATGCCTGGCCTTGGACTACATCCTCAGTATATTCACCCGCATCGTCAAAGACCTGAGGGTGTTCCCGGAACGCATGTGGGCCAACATCGAAAGCAGCCGTGGTCTGATATTCAGCCAGCAGGTCCTCCTGGCCCTGGTGGATAAGGGCGCCGCCAGGGAAGAGGCGTACAAGGTGGTCCAGCGAAACGCCATGCGAAGCTGGGATGAGGGTGAGGATTTCCCCATGCTGTTAAGGGCCGATCCCGACGCCCAGGCGTACCTATCACAGGATGAACTTGACGATATCTTCGACTACAATTACTACACCAAGTACGTGGACCATACCTTCCAGCGTATAGGTTTTATCACCGGAGCCAAGCCCAAGGCCCGAGGCAAGGCTAAAGACAGCAAAAAACGCCCGGCGGCGGCCGGCGGCGGAGATTGATCCCGCAGGGGACCTGAATGCCTACCGATAAATTCACATTGAGGAGCGCTGGATGCTGATCGAAACCCAGCTGCCCAACATGCTTCACCGGGGAAAGGTTCGAGACACCTACAGCCTGGGAGACGGGCTGTTGCTGATGGTGTCCACCGACCGGATATCCGCCTTCGACGTGGTGCTGCCCGACGGCATCCCGAACAAGGGGTTGGTGTTGAACCGCATGTCGGCCTTTTGGTTCGAGCGGACCGGCCATCTGTTTCCAAATCACATGGTCGCCCTGGCCGACGCCTGGGATGGGCAGGGCGGCGCTGGGTCTAACGTCCAGGAGGCCAAACTGCCCGACGGCCTGCCGCCGGAGGTAGCCCGTCAGGCCATGGTGGTGAAACAGGCAGAGCGCGTCGACATCGAATGCATCGTGCGGGGTTACATCACCGGTTCGGCATGGTCGGAATACCGCCGCGAAGGCACGGTTTCCGGCAAGCCCATGCCCACCGGCCTTCAGGAAAGCCAAGCCTTTCCCGAACCCATCTTCACCCCCACCACCAAGGCCGAGGAAGGCCACGACCAGAATATGTCAGACCAGGAAGTCTTAGACATGGTGGGTTCGGAGATGGCCCGCCGGTTGGAGGACGCCAGTAAACTGGTTTATGGCTTCGCCCGGGACTTTGCCCTGGAGAAGGGAATCATCCTGGCCGATACCAAAATGGAGTTTGGGCTGATCGACGGCCAATTGACCCTCATCGACGAGTTGCTGACCCCGGATTCCAGCAGATTTTGGGATTCGGACCTGTACCAGTCGGGCCGGTCACAACCCAGCTTCGACAAGCAGTTCGTTAGGGATTGGCTTACCGCCCAGGGATGGGACCAGGAACCACCGGCCCCCGCGTTGCCAGATGACATCGTGGCCAAGACTTCCGAGCGTTACTTAGAGGCCTACCGGCGGCTGACGGGGCGGGAGATTTAAACCGGTTATGAACGAAAAGTGGAATCGTCAATCACGCCGGAACCGGCGTAGATCGGAAGGGCGTAATTCGGGAGGTGGCGGGTTTGCCAGAATCTAGACGCCGGAGGCGGCGAGGCCGCGTGGTGGGCCGAGGCTCCAAGGACAACGAATCGTTGTCCATAACCAGGCCCCGCCGCAAAAAGACCAACTACTGGTACCTGGCCGCTTCGGCGATCATCGCTTTTTTGGTCATCGCCAGTTTCGCCTTGTCCGGCACCAATTTCGGCGGGGGTGGAAGCGGTAGGGCCAGTACCGGCAGCAGCCAACAATTTGAAGAAGGTGTCGGCGTTTCCCACCCAATCATGGCCAACACCTATCCCAACCCCCACGTTTTCGAAGGTGAATCCGTAAGCTACAGCACGACACCGCCAACCTCGGGCAAGCACTGGGACCGTTGGGCTCAATGCGATTTTTACGCCGAGGGGCTGCCCGACGAGCGGATCACCCACAATCTAGAGCACGGCAATATCATAGTCAGCTACAACTTGTCTGGCGGCGCTGACGTAAGCCGGTTGCGCGATGTGCTGGACGACACCGATTTTTACGCGGCCTGGGGGCTGGCGCGATTCTACGACAAGATACCGGAAGGCCAGGTGGTCCTGACCACTTGGGGCGTGATGGATACCATGGAAGGGACCGACGCCGAAAGGATCAAACGGTTCTTTGAGAACTACGCGGGCACCCTTGGCCCCGAACCCATCGACGGCCGTACGCCCGCCTGTTTGCAGCGCCCCCCGAACGCGACAGACGTGTACTGGGTTCCCTGG
>JADFPM010000083.1 GCA_022562335.1 Chloroflexota bacterium | reverse complement strand
CTGGAGTTTGAGCCTGTAAAACTTTTCTCCAATCAGAAGTTCCATATAACTGGTCCAAGTGTCCCCATTGTTCCGGTAGCGACACGAATCGATTTATGAACTGGTACATGAAGGTAATCAAAACTTCGCAGTTGGGGTTCCCCAATAGTCGTCTGATTACTCCGAACGGTGTATGGGAGTAACCGAATGGATCCACGAATACGAAGGCAGGGGCAAGGCGTCCTCGTCGTTCGTCCATTTGGTCCAGGACATCCGTGATCACTTCACCGAATTCCGAGTTGTAAACTTTATAACTAAAGTTTGGCGGCAACTCTTTTCGCGCTAGCACGGATTCTAAGTGTTCGGCCCTATTTGAGTCAGCCTCAATGAATAAGAAGACTAGTTGGGCGTTTATGCGGGCCGAATGATTGATAGCAGCATCTATTGCAACAATGGGTGAGCCGGGCTCACCCCCCGTGTACCGACCAGGCCCGGCAAAGCCATCAATGTATAAAACACGCCCGTTCCAGCTTGACATTATTGGCAGCCAAGCCTGCAAGTACTTTAGGAGAATTTGATGTTTCGCGAGGGTGTGTGGCTCTATTGGCCAAATGGTTTGCTGTGACGCCATACTAGGGCCTCGTATACTAACTCTGGTCTCCTCACCGTGATGAGGCGGACAGTGAACCCCTCAAGGGATTGTCCCATCCGGCCTTTTTCGTGGATGTCTTGACCGCTGGCATCTGGTCCCATATCCGGCCATCCAGCGTGCGCCCGCCCGCTTTACTCGTCCTTCCTCCCCATTGTTTGAAAAAGAAGCTGACATCCGCTTGGAGGCAGTCGTCCCGGATTTTCCGAACCCATTCTTCCTGCAATCCTCTCGCCTTTGGCCCGCTTTCGCCTCCGACGACGACCCAGTCGATGTTCTCCAGGTGCCGGCTCAAATCCACCGGCTTTAGCAACGGTTCTACGGATAGGAAGCGCACCGCCGCCGGAACCTTCGCCAATAATGGAATGCGCCGGTCCGCCCAATACTGGTTCTCTACGGACACCCCCATCCAAACATTATCAGGCCAAGCCAACTCACCAGCGATGGCCTCAAGCCTTTCGTGCCGCTTGGTCAGGATTTGGAATGTGTGTCTTTCAGCCTGTTCCATCACCTGAAAAACCTTTTGGATGAATTCCAAGGAGACTTCCTCATGGAACAGGTCGCTCATACTATTCACGAATATCCGGCGCGGGTCTTTCCACGACAACGGCAACCTCAGCCGGTCATCGTGCGTCTTGATCACCGCTTGTCCGGGTAAAAATGCCGGTCCTCTCCGAAAACGCAATGTTATCGCTTCGGCATAGCAATGGGCGCAACCTGGACTGATTTTCGTGCAGCCGGTCACCGGGTTCCAGGTGGCGTCGGTCCACTCGATAGCTGATTTAAGCGCCAAACCTACCTCAACAATTGGACAGAATCTTAAATTAGTATGAAGCACACCGCTGATTTAGGTCAACGTGTGGCCCACTCATCTAATCTAAGATTCGTTCACGGCCCAATTTGGTATGCTCGCCTGCCCCACTACTGATCCCTTCTGCGGTTTCAGTGACTATGTTACCTATCGACAGGCACCATTGAATCCATTGGCAGCCAGGGTGGCAATGGGCTTCTGTCACTCCGGAAAGCCCCGGCCATCCTGCCTCCGCCTCTTTTACACGGTCTTCGCCTTTTCGGGTAATCGGAGATACCCATGGCTTTTCTGCATCTTTCCCGTGCACAGTATCATCAAATTTGTTGGTTGGGCAGCCAGGCGAGCGCGCCGTCATGGATTAGCCCGCAAACGAAAACGACGCCACCCGTCCTAGATATTCCAGTGGGCGTCAAATAACTCCGACAACTTGACCGCAATCCACGGCCTGGCAGCCTCGCATCGCCACGCTGCGGCCGGAGGAATGCGAATTTCCAGGAGGTAAACCCAGTGAAGATACTACCCAGATTTACCAAAAGAGGATTGGCCGTCCTCGTAGGGGTCGTGGCATTGGCCGCAGTGGCCTGCACCAGCGCTGCCCCTACTTTTACGCCGGCGCCCACTCCCCAACCAACGGCAACCGCCGCACCTACTGAAACACCAGTTCCTCCGCCGGTGACTGGAAGCGGGATCATAGGTGGCGACCCCGAGTTCAATTCAGCCGCTTTGGTGTGGCAAGGCTACTGGCTTTCCCGAGGCCACTTCGGACCATTTGTCATGGGATCGGGAATGGGGATTCCCTTTCAGCCCCCCATGGAGATGATGGCGCAGGCTATGCAAATGGTGGCCCAGAACGCCGACGATCCTTTGACCATTCCGCAAAATATGCTTCCACTGCAGGCAGTGTATGCCTCGGGAAGTCCAAACATGGTCAACGATCCCCGAGATTTCGGTCCATTGGACCTGGAAGGCCTGCGGCTGGACCCGGATACGTTCGACAAAACGGTGCGAGTCCGGGCCCAGGCGGAGACCATGTTGAAGCTGAGCCAGTGGGCCCATAATTTTGCCAGCGAGAAATTCGGTAAGCCCACCGACGACTTTGGCGCCCTGCAACGCTTCCTCGGCGTCATGGTTAATATGCTCTCTCAGGTCCAGGGTAAATACGCCATGGAAAACCTATTGAACATGGACGACGGTCTATACCGGGATTCCGACGGCAGCCTGGACTACACCGCCAATTGGGTCATGTTGCACACACTTTCCGACATTTCCCTGCTGACCGGCGAGTCGGGCGGGCGTTACGCTAATCCGGATATGCACCCCATGTTTGAAGGGGCGGCTAATGGGCTGTTCAAGTCTCTGGAAGCCCGGGAGCCCGAGTCGGCCAAAGAGTCGGCCGCCGCTATACGCGCGCTTACTTACCGGGCCTCGACGGCGGAAGACCCCGCCGTTTCCCAGGGCGCACTGGCCCAGGCAAATACCATTGCCAACGCCAACCTGGTGGGTCTCGATTCCCAGGACGTGGTGGAGCAGGCCGCCGCCCTGGCCGGTCTTCTGTCCATGGCCGCCACCCAAAACGGTGGGGAACACCGCCAGGCAGCCGACGCGGTCTTCCAATCCATGACCGATGACTTCGACCCCTCCAACGGCATATTCAAATCCAAAAACGTCTATAACGTGGACGACGTGGCCTGGATCATCGGTGGTCTTAATTCCCTGGTTCAGCAGGGCAGCGATGACACCAAGGGCGAAGCCTCAGACATGCTTCTGGCCTTCTACGAGGCGACCATAAGCTTGGGAGGAATGCAGCTATCATCGCCGCCGGGTAAGAACGGCGTGATGGCGGGAGAATTTGAGAAAGACCTGCCCAGTCCAGTCTACTATCATCCCGCCAACGCTCCTCCACCTCCCATGGTGGGCAAGCTGCCGGTGCCCGCCGAAGAGATAACCTGGGACGGTGAGAACTGGCAAGTGACCAGCGACCGGTTGGTCACCGCCGGGGCGATGCACCTGGCCAACGAGCTGAATTGGCTGGGACCCCACCTCGGTTCAATCCCGTTCCCGCCCCAAAACCCGTAGGGGGACACAACAACACTGGGGAGCAAAACCACCCCAACGCAAAATTCGTAGGTAAAGGCGCACGACGGTGCGCCTTTACCTATTACAAGGGCAACCAGACTATTTCGGGCAATTTAATTTAAAGGCGGCGTGTAAACCGTTGAACCTGGGGCTGAGCAGGTTTAGAATAACCCACCGGTGGCCCAGTTTCCCGTAAGCGACACCTCGCCATAAAAAGGGTTCACTCAGGTGTGAAACCGCTATGCAAGAGCAGAACATAGATCAATACTCCCAGATGTCGGAATTGCCCGAAGATGTCCTCGGCCCCCGCACCTACCAGCCCGGCGAAGCCATGGAAGGGGAGGTCGTCCGCATCGATCAAGAGGGCATCGTCGTCAGCGTGGGCTTGAAGATGGAAGGCGTGGTCCCGGCCGAAGAGATGCGCTCCATATCCGCCGAAGAATTGAGCGGAATCAAGCAGGGCGACAAGCTTTTGGTGACCATAGTCGGCGGCCAGGGACCTGGAGACATGGGCCTGCTGTCGGTGGACCGGGTCCGGGAGCACCTGTGGTGGCAAGAGCTGCAGGATGCCATGGAACACGGAGGGATGGTGACCGCCAAGGTCACCGGCCACAACCGCGGCGGGATGGAGGTGGAATACCGGGGCATTCGTGGATTCGTACCCTTCTCCCACCTGGCCATGGATTCGGGGAGCGCCGATGATAACCTGTTGGAGCAGCGTATCGGCCAGGAGTGTCAATTCGACGTCATCGAGGTGGACCAGGACCAAGACCGGCTGATCCTGTCGGAACGTGCCATCTGGCGGCAACGCCAGGAGGAAGCGCGGATCCAGTTATTCCAGCAGATCGAAGTCGGCGCGACCATGCCTGGCAAAGTCACTTCGGTGCGCGGGTTCGGGGCCTTCGTCGACATCGGGGGCGTTCAAGGGTTGGTCCACATATCCGAGCTCTCCTGGGGAAACGTCAGTGCCCCCGAGGACGTGGTGAAGGCCGGAGACGACATTTATGTTTACGTTCTGGCGGTGGACCCGGAGAACAAGCGAATCAGCCTGAGCCTCAAGCGCACCCTGCCCGAGCCTTGGGACACCGTCCCCGAAAGGTATCAGATCGGCGAAGTGGTGCAGGGCGTGGTCACCAAACTGGCCCAGTTCGGCGCCTTTGTAAAACTTGAAGAAGGCGTGGAGGGACTGGTCCACCTTACCGAACTGTCTCCCCGGCACGTTACCGACCCCAAGGAATGCGTGTATCAGGGCCAGTCGGTGAAGGTCATGATCCTCACCATAGATTCCGAACACCGGCGGATCAGCCTGAGCTACAAAAAAGCCTTCGGCATGTAACCTGCCAGCCGCCTCCCTCCCCCTTACATCTTCCCCCTCCGGCCGCTCCTTTGCCTTCCGGCCGGCAACTTGGCTAGGCCATCGATCGGCCCCACGCTGTTGACGGCCCTTCCAGCTATATAATGTGCCCTGGAAATGTGACATTCCAGGGAATCTCATCCTGGAATATCAGCGGCCAAGCCGCGGAGGACGCGCATACCATGAAAAAGCTGGGGCTGAATCTACACAAACCCGACAAAGCCTGCCAGGGATACACCCTGATCTCCCCAATGGAGGGCTCCAACACCTACCTCCTGGATATGGAAGGCCGTATCGTCCACCGGTGGCAGCTTCCCTACCGCCCCGGCGATCACGGGTATCTGCTGGAAAACGGCCATCTGCTGATCGGCGGCCGGACCAACAAAGGCCCGGTAAGCATCGGCGGCAAAAGCGGCATAATCCTGGAATTGGACTGGGACGGCGAACGCGTCTGGGAGTACGAAGATCCCACCCTGCACCACGATTTCAGCCGAATGCCCAACGGCAATACCATGGTCACAGGCTGGGAATTGGTCCCGCCGGAGACGGTGCGAAGGGTGGAGGGTGGCGTGCCGGGGACCGAGCCTCCCGAGGGGATGTGGTCCGACTACTTCCGCGAGGTCGACCCCCAGGGCGCCACGGTATGGGAGTGGCACGCCCACGAGCACTTGGACCCCGTGGCCGACGCTATCTGCCCCCTGCACCGCCGGGACGAGTGGACCCACACCAACACCTGCCACGTGTTGCCCGACGGCAATATCCTCACCAGCTGGCGGCTGTTGGACCAGGTGGCCATCGTGGACAAGGCAACTGGGGATTTCACCTGGAAATGGGGCCGGGGAGAGTTGGGCCATCAACACGACCCCAATCTGCTGGACAACGGCAATATCTTGATCTTCGACAACGGCTGGCACACCCTGACCGCGCCCAGCCCCGGCTCCAGGGTCTTGGAGGTGAATCCCAAGACCAACAAGATCGAGTGGGAATACAAGACCCTGCCGCCCTGGGAGTTCTTCAGTTCCTTCATCAGCGGCGCCCAGAGGTTGCCCAACGGCAATACCCTTATCTGCGAGGGAATGACCGGCAGGGTGTTTGAAGTGACCCGCGAAGGCGAGATGGTGTGGGAATACGTCAATCCCTTTTACGGTCAGGACGAGCGGTTCGGCAACGCCAACCGGCTATTCCGGGCCTACCGGTACGACGCCGGCTTTCCGGGATTTGCCGGCAAGAGCCTGGACCCCGCAGGCAACGGCTGGCTCAGCCATCTATACCGGGGATCAAGCGCCCAATAAATTCAACGGGCATGCCCCGCCAGGAACATAGACGGCCCGTCCAGCCCGATGATATAGTGGCTGAAATCCCATTTCTGCCCCTATACCGCCCATCCATAACCAAAGATAAACCTGATCCCGGGTACCAGATATGTCCTCCAAACCATCCACGTCCATGCCCACCGCATATAACCCCGCCGACGTCGAGCGGCGGGTATACGACTCCTGGCTGTCCAACGGGTACTTCGCGCCCGTCATAAAAGAGGGCCAGACTCCGTTCACCGTCATCATGCCGCCCCCCAACGTGACCGGAGAGCTCCACCTGGGCCATGCCCTGGAAAAGGCCATCGAAGACGCCCTGGTGCGCTGGCGGCGCATGACCGGCGTCCCCACCCTGTGGCTGCCGGGCACCGACCACGCGGGCATCGCCACCCAGTGGGCCGTTGAGCGGCAGCTAGCCGAACAGGGGAAGGACCGCCATCAGTTGGGGCGGGAAAAATTCATCGAGTTGATATGGGAACACGTGAGGAAAACCGGTGGGATGATCCACGAGCAATCCCGCCGCCTGGGCATATCCGCCGATTGGGACCGGCATAGATTCACCCTGGATGAAGGCCCCAGCCGCGCCGTGCGCACCACCTTCGTCAACCTGTACGACAAGGGCCTGATCTACCGCCACGAGAGGATCATCAACTGGTGCCCCCGCTGCGCCACCGCTCTATCCGACCTGGAAGTGGAGCACGAGGAGCACGACGGGAAGCTGTACCACATCCGCTATCCCATCGAAGGAGACGCGGGCGAAGGGGATGCGGGCGCTTTTATAACGGTCGCCACCACCCGCCCCGAAACCATGTTGGGTGACACCGGCGTGGCGGTCCACCCCGAAGACCCGCGCTATAGCCAACATCACGGCCGCCGCCTGATACTGCCCATCGTGGACCGGACCATCCCCCTGGTCTTGGACGAAGCCATTGTCACCGATTTCGGCACCGGCGCGCTCAAAGTCACTCCCGGCCATGACCCGGTGGACTTCGAGATCGGCCAGCGCCACGGCCTGGAGATCATCACGGTCATCGGTCTGGACGGCAACATGACCGATGCCGCGGGCAAATACGCCGGCGTGGAACGGTTCCAAGCCCGGCAGGACGTGGTGGCCGAACTGGACTCCCTGGGCCTTTTGGACAAGGTGGAGGACTACCAGCATTCGGTGGGCCACTGCCAGCGGTGCAATACCGTGGTGGAACCCCTGGTCAGCCTGCAGTGGTTCGTCAACCTGGGCAGCCACGACCGGCCGGACACCATCGCCGGGCGCGCCCACGCCGCCGTAGCCCAGGGCGATATCAAAATAGTGCCCGAACGTTTCACCCGGGTCTACCTCAACTGGCTGGAGAACATCCGCGATTGGTGCATCAGCCGCCAGCTATGGTGGGGCCACCGGATCCCCGTTTGGTACTGCGGCGGCTGCGGCCATCAGACCGTGTCGGTGGAAGACGCCACCGTCTGCGGCTCGTGCGGCGGAGGAGAACTGACCCAGGACCCCGACGTACTGGACACGTGGTTCAGTTCCGGCCTCTGGCCCCATACCACATTGGGTTGGCCGGATCAGACGGAGGATTTCGACTATTTTCACCCCACGTCGGTGTTGGAGACCGGTTACGACATCCTGTTCTTCTGGGTGGCCCGCATGATCATGATGGGCCTGGAAAACACCGGCCAGGTGCCCTTCCGCACCGTGTTCCTCCACGGGATGGTCCGGGACGCCAGCGGGGCCAAGATGAGCAAGACCCGGGGCAACACGATGGACCCCCTGGAACTCATCGACCGCTACGGCACCGACGCTCTGCGTTTTTCTCTGACCACCGGCACCGCCCCCGGCAATGACCTTCGTTTCCACGAGGGCCGGGTGGAAGCCGCCCGCAATTTCGCCAACAAGGTATGGAACGCCTCCCGCTTCGTCCTGACCAGCCTGCAGGGTAAAACCGGGACCGAAGGCTGGTACGCGCTGCCGAACCTGGAGCACCGGGAAGACCGGTGGATCGTCAGCCGCCTGAATCAGGTGCTGTCGGAAGTGAACCAAGCCCTGGAGAACTTTGAGTTGGGAGAGGCCCAGCAGAAGCTCTACGATTTCATCTGGAACGATTTCTGCGACTGGTACATAGAGATGGCCAAGATCAGGATCCGGTCCGGTGACGCCCTCTCGCCGCTGCCAACCTTGGCCCACGTTTTGGAGCGAACACTCCGGGCCCTGCACCCGTTCATGCCATTCATCACCGAGGAGATCTGGCAAAATCTGATCGCCGGGCTGCCTCAAGAAGGCGATCTGCCCCAGTCCATCATGATCGCCGCCTATCCCCAATCCGACGAAGCCCGCATCGACGAAGAAGCCGAGGAACAGATCTCCATAGTCATGCAGACCATCCGGGCCGTGCGAAACGCCCGGGCGCAGCTACGGATCCCCGCCGGCCAGCGCCTGGAGGCCCTGGTGGAAACCGACGGCTTCCGGGCCACCCTGGAAGAGGAGGCCCCGGTGATACAGGCCCTCTCCAGGCTCGAACCTTTGCGCATCCTGCCCCAGGGGGGCAATAAGGGCGGCGGCCGCCGGGGTGTGACGCTGGTGGTCAACCCGGTGGTGGTACACCTTGCCCTGGAGGGGGTGGTGGACCTCGTCGCGGAGCAGCAACGGTTGCGTGGCGAGTTGGACGACTGCCTGAAGAATATGGACCGGGTGGAGAAATTGGTCTCCAATCCCAACTTCCGCGAAAAGGCCAAGCCGGAAGTGGTGGAGACCGAAGAAGCCCGGCTGCAAGACTTGAAAGAGCGCCAGCAGCGCCTAAATGAGATACTGGAGCAACTTGCAGGCTAGGGTTGGCCGGGCTTCCCAGGGTTGATCCGGCGGACCGGGAAAGGCCGGGGAGTTAAACCCGCCCAGTTCCCCGCGCCCTCATTTCCGTGATCTGTTTTTCGTCTACTATCGGCAATTCCTGCTGGGTTGCACCCCCGCAAGAGCCGCCCCCACAGCCACAGCCGCAGTCGTTTGTCCCAGTCCCACCTTGGGCGCCCCCACACCCACAGTCCTGCGCTTGCTCTCCGGTGGTCAGATTTTGATTTACTGTAGATTCAGTCATGACTAATCCTCCCGTATTTGTATCAGGTCCTGCTCTGGTTCGCCCATGCACGTGCACGTCTCTGGTGAACACTCCATCACGGTGTGGACGCCGTGTCCTTCCGGGTTACCGCCCACCAAATGGATCTCCAAGTCCTGCAAATCCTGCTTCAACTGCGTGAGATCGGCGATACGCCGGTCCACATCCTCCAGCTTCCCACGAACCACTTCGCGGAAACCATCCTGAAAATCGTCGCAACTCTTGCTGGCGGCCCACCGCACCAACTCCGCCGCCTCCGGCAAAGACATATCCAACGCCCTGGCCCGGCGAATTATCTCCAGACGGCGCACGTCGGCGTCGCTGTAGAGGCGGTAACCGGCGGAGCTGCGTTGAGGATGGGGAAGGGTCCCCACGGCCTCGTAATGCCGGA
>JADFPM010000082.1 GCA_022562335.1 Chloroflexota bacterium | reverse complement strand
ACCAGTTCGGCCCCAGCATATCCGGTCACGTTGATGATCCCTATTTTTACTGCCACTGTTACGGGTCCTTTAGATTTGGATCAGCCGGCACGTGGGGCATTATGGGCGCGGCGGGTTTGGCTTTCGTATTCGATCTAGCCGTTGATTTTTTAGTTGCCGAGGCCTTCATCATTTTGCTTCGCGACGGGCATCCCTCGGCCACCACGCATTCGGCGCACAGGGGGCGTTGGGCTTTGCACACCCGGCGGCCGTGGTTGATGATGGCCACGTGGAACTGGAACACCTGCTCCGGCGGCACCTTGGCCTCCAAGATGTCGTGGGCTTTTTCCACCGTGACCTTGGGGCCGATGAACCGCAGCCGCTGGCACACCCGGTAGATGTGGGTGTCGACGGCCATGGCGGGCATTCCCAGGGAGAAATTGAGTATGATCCCCGCCGACTTGGGGCCGATACCCGGCAGTTGCCTCAGCCAGGTTTTGGCCTCATTCAAGGGCATCTCCCGCAGGAATGACAGGTCCAACGCGCCGTTGAGCTCCAGGATCCGGGTCAAGACCAGTTTGATGCGAGGCGCTTTGACCTTGGCCAGACCGCCGGGGCTGATGGCCTTCTCGATCACCGCCACGTCTCCCCGGGCCACCGCCTCCAGGCTGCCGAATTCTTCCATCAAGAAGCGAAAAGCGCGGGCCGAATTGATGTCCGACGTGTGTTGGGACAGGATGGTGAAAACGAGTTCGTGGACCGGGTCCAGCCGCGGCTCCGCTTCGAAGGGCCCGTACTGCTCGGTCATCACCCTGATGGCGTCGGGGATCTTGACCCACCGAACCCTCTTTTTACTGGTTTGTACCGAAGTGGTCATGTTTGACGGTCCAACAGGCACACGCGCCCGGCTTGTCTGACATTTCATCCAGGGTGAATATGCTGGGGATTCTAGCACTCGCCGGATTCCCCCTCAACCATGGATTTTACACCTGGCGATGGATTCGGGGCTTTAAATTTGGCGGCGGGCTTGCTCAAAGCCCAGCTAATAGTGGACTTGCCCCGCTCAATGGCGCGGAGCCGGTCTTAGGTGAAGAGATCCTGGGTGAGGGGTGCTATTCCGGCGGGACGGGCCGCGCCCCAGCGCGCTGGGCTCAGGAGGCGTCGCCTCGGCCGGGACGCCGGCGCTGCTCTGACCTGAGGAATTGCTCCATGTCTTGGACCATTTCCAACGGGTCCGGGATCTCGCTGGCGGCCACCGACTCGTCGTATTGGCCTTCCAGCTTGGCGACGTAGGCGCCCAGCTGATCGTCCCGTTCGATGGCTTTGGCCACTTCCCGGTCGAAGGTTTCGGCCGCGGACAGCAGTTCGCCGATGTCCACCGGCAGATTCAAGATACCCTGGAAGTGCTTGAGCAGGGTGTGGGCCACCCGGTAGTTGGGAGCGGCCTGAAGGTAGTGGGAAGTGTGCCCCCACAGGGAGGCGTATTCGATGCCCGCGTTGGCGAATGATTCCAACAACACGGAACTGATGCCCGTGGGCCCCTGATATTTGGAGGAATTAACCCCGGAATCTTCGAAATAGGTTTGCAGGTCCGGCCGGGTGGAAGAGCCGGTCAGCCTTACTTCACGGGTGTGGGGCACCGCGTCCAACAGCGCGCCCAGGTGGACCACCGTCTTGACGCCATACTCTTTGGCCAGGCCGATTATCTCCTGGGAGAAGGTCCGCCAGCGCAGGTTGGGTTCAACACCCAGATAAAACAAGGTCCCCTTGTCCGAGTCCTTGGGCGCCCAGGAAAAGAACTCGTTGGCCGGCCATTTGATCTTTCTCCGCCCGTTCTTGGTGCGGCTGGTGTAGGGACGTGTCTGGGAGAAATCGTAAAACTCCTCCGGGTCCAACTCGGCGACCTTTTTGGCCTCGAGCTTGCGGGTCAGGTATTTGATGGCCGTGGTGGCCGCCTCGGCTGCGTCGGCCCAACCGGCAAAGGCAATGATCATGTACTCGTGGTCTACCGTCGGCGTTTCATGAACGATCAGGTGGGTCATAAGCGTCGAAGTCCAAAAGGCCGGAGTGGATTTAAGCCAGAGACAGTGGGCCGATTGCCGGATTGCGTGGCGCCACTGAGGAATTCCTGCATTCCAGTGTAGCACTCTGTATGAATAACAGACAAGGCAAGGCGAATCACATAGACCTAGCCAGCCCCACGCCCAGATAAGCCACCAGCAGGCCCAATACCACGTTGCCCAGCAAACCGGCCAGGGCGGGCAATACCAACCCTTTGTCCATCAGATATACCGTCTGGTAGCTGAGGGCCGAAAAGGTGGTGAAGCCCCCCAACAGTCCGAAGGTCAGGAAATTCCGCGCTTCATCGGGCACCGGAAAGCGTCCCAGGAACATGGTCGCCAGAAACCCCAATGCGAAGGACCCGGTGAGATTCACCGCCAAGGTCCCCAGGACCGTTTCCGGCCCGGCGTAGTTGACCGCCACCCGGTGGGCGCCGTAGCGCAATACCGATCCGGCCGCTCCACCCATGGCAACCATCAGCCAGGTCATTGCTACCTAGGCCCACACGCCACGGCGTTTCAGGGTGTCTTCGTCCAGCTCTATGCCCCAGCCGGGGCGGTCGGACAGGATCAGTTCCCCGTTGACGATCTCGGGCCGTTCGGTGAAAAGCTCCGCCCAGATGGGGTCCCGCTCGGCGGTGGGGAAGGTCTCGATTATCTCGCCCACCTGGAGCCCCGCCACCAGGTGCCCGTGGATCTGGGGATCGTGGTGGGGGGCGAGTCTCACGTTCTCGGAAGCGCACATGCCGGCAACCTTCAGGCATTCGGTGATGCCCGAAGACCTGGTGCAGTCGAATTGCATGATGCTAATCCCGCCGTTCATAATCAGGTCCCGCGCCTGCCAGCGGTGGGCCGCGTTCTCGCCCGACGCGATGGGGATACTGGTGGAATCGGCCACCTGCCGCAGGCCGGCCACGTTGTCGTACCAGTGCACCGGCTCCTCCAGCCAGCGGATGTCCATGGGCTCCATAAGGTGAGCCACCCGTATCGCGGTGGGGACGTCGTATCCTTCGTTTACGTCCAGCATCAGGCTTATATCGGGCCCCACCGCGTCTCGCACCGCTTTGACCCGGGCCACGTCCTCATCGACGCCCACGCCGCCGATCTTCAACTTTATGGCCCCATAGCCCATGTCAACGTAGGTCTCGCATTCCTTGGTCAGGTCCGAGATGGACTTGCCTTCCTGGTAGTAGCCGCCGGTGACGTAGCAGGGGACGGGATTGCGGGCGCCGCCCAACAGTTTGTACACCGGCATTCCGGCGGCTTTGCCCTTGATGTCCCACAGGGCGATGTCCACTCCGGCGATGGCGGTCATGATCTGGGGGCGGCCCCAACCGGCCGATGCCCAACCCCGGTGATGGTTGAGTTGGAACATCTTCTCCCATAGCCGTTCGTTGTCCAGGGGGTCTTCGCCCACCAGCACGGGTTTGAGCAGTTCGACCACGATCTTGGAGGCGCCCGACGCTTCAAGGGAGCCGTCGGAATTCTGCTGGTAGATGCCGGGGAAGGGCATTCCGGAGCCATGGGCCTCGCCGACGCCGTATATCCCCTGGTCGGTATGCACCCGCACCACCAGCTCGCTGACCCGGCCGATGGGCCGGAAGGCGGTCCAGAAATGTTCAGCAGGCGGCGGAAAAACCACGGCGATGGCTTCGATGTCGGTTATTTTCAAGGTTCGTCCCCCGTAGAAATGTTCCGGTAGATACGGTTGGGCTTGGATATCGATGGATCTTTTCCGGCATCTTTCCGGTCCCAGACAGCCGCTCCAAGCGGTTGTCATTGTAGTCTAACTTACCTGGATTTGCTTCAGGACCGGGAAATGTCTTCGTGGATGACTGTTTAGTCCGCTCGTGGAATCCTGGTTCCAGGTGTGGTCATGCGCATGGTGTAGACCGAGGTCCGGGCGGTGAATAGCATGGTCTTGTTGCCGGGACCGCCCCAGGCGCAGTTGGCCGGCAACTCCGGAAGCTTGATGGTGCCCAGGTGGTTTCCCGAAGAGTCGAAGACCCAGCAGCCGCCGGGACCGGTGCTGTAAACCCGGCCCTCCATGTCCACCTTCATACCGTCGGGGACCCCCTCTTCGGCCGATGACAGGTCGGCGAAGACCCGCTGGTTTGACAACTCGCCTTGAGCATCGACGTCGAAGGCGTAAATAAGCTGATGCCGGCAGACTTCACCCCGCTCCTTTTCTTGGATGCACGCCTGGTCTCGGCGGGTGATGGTGACGTATAAAACGCTTTCGTCGGGAGAGAAGCCCAGCCCGTTGGGGTAGCCCAGATCGCCGGTCAAGGATTTTAAACCGCCGTCGGTTGCTATGCGGACGACACTGCTGAAACCCAACTCTTGTCCCGCGGCCGGCAGGCGCCCGCTGGGATTGGTGAAATATATGCTGCCGCTGGAATGGCCCACCACGTCGTTGGGCGTGTTGAGCCTTTTACCGTCCAGGTTCCGGGCTATCGGCGTGACCGGCCCGCCGGCAACCATCCTGGTGACCTGCCGGTTATTGCCCTCGCACATGATAAACCGGCCCTGTAGGTCGAAGGTCAGGCCGTTGGCGCGGCCGGTATCCTCTCGAAAAACCACCGGTTGCCCGCCGGGCGTCAACCGGTGGATGCGGTTGGTGGGCAGATCTCCGAATAGCCAATAACCGTCCGGGTGCCACAGCGGCCCTTCGGTGAACTCGAAGCCGGTGGCCAAACGCTCCGGCGGGGCAGACTCCACGATCTGGTCAAGATTCCCGGCCATCACGGCCTCCTTGCAAATTTCTGCAGCTTAAATGAACTGCTCAACAATCAAGGCTGGCCACCCCGTTCTATGCCCCCTCAGGCAAATGAGACAGGTACTGGGACACGTAATCCATACCCGCCAGGTCGGAAAACGCCCCCATCAACCGTTCGGTGATGGGGCCGGGGACCCGCCCATCGTCGATGGAAGCGCCGTTGACCGAAGACACCGGGCAGATACACAAACTGGTGGAGGTCAAAAACGCCTCGTCCGCGGTATAGGCGTCGAACAGGTCCAGGTCCCGCTCCACCGCCGGTATGCCCAGACCGGCCGCCAGGTCCAACACCGTTCCCCTGGTGATTCCCTCAAGCACGTATTGCCCTTTGGGCGTGCGCAGCTCACCGTCCTTCACCAGGAATATGTTGGACCCTTTGCCCTCGGTCAGGTTCCCGTTCTCGTCCAGCAGCACCGCCCAGGAGCCGGGGTCAACCCCCTGTACTTCCAATTCACCCAAAACCAGGTTCAGGTAATTGTGGGTTTTGGCCCTGGGGCTTACGAACCGGGGCGGGACCCTGGGTACCGATGGGGTCCGGACTTTCACTCCGTCTCTATACAGCGGGGCCCGGCTGGCGAATGGGATGGCGTGGCTTTCGATGAGCACCGTCGCCCGAGGGGATTCGCCGGGCTGCGAGGACTCGACCCCGCGGCTGATGCGCTGCATGACCCACATGTCCTGGTTGGGCGGCAGCAGCGGGTAATTGAGGGACACCACCTCCCGCGACCAGCGCTCCATGGCGTCGGGGTCCATCCCCGGATCGATGCGCAGATACCGCAAGGAATCGTACAGCCGGTGGATATGTTCTTTCAGTTTGAATGGTGTCCCATTGAAGGTGCGGGTGGCGTCGAAGACGGCGTCGCCGTAAAGATAGCCCCGGTCGCGGATGGATATTCCAACCTGGCTTTCCGGTTTCAGCTCGCCGTTAAAGAACACGATCGGATCATTTGCCTGGGGTTCATTTTCTGGCATGGCGGCACCTGAAGCAGATTTGGTTTTGGGCGGGGTTTACGCGGCTGGCGCTAGCTTCTAAAGGCGTTGGCGCCGGTGACCAGACCGGGCATTCCGCCCATGATGAAGGCCACCCCTATGGTCTCGGCGATCTCGGCGTCGGTGGCGCCGGCCGCCCGGGCCCGTTGGGCGATGTTGGCCACGCCGTCGGGATGGGCGAGGATGGCGTCGCACAGCATGGTCATAAGTATCTTCACCTTGCCGGACAAAGCGCCATCGGCCCCAACGTTTTCTCTGACGGTGGTAACGTCTTTAAGCAGGGTGGGCGCGTGTTTTTCCAGGGCGATTTGCCAAGGAGCGGCTTGGGTCATTTTAGTGCCTCCTGATTGTGGGAATTAGAAACGTTGAATTTGAATATCAGGGATTCGGTAGCAGACGTTTCGCGGGCCGACGTTTAGATGGAATCATACCAAGGGTTTCATACATCGGCAAAGAGGGCTTCAATATTCGGTCTACAGGGCCCACCGGCCACCCTGTGCCTGGGCATCTTAGAACCAGCGGAACCATTCCCACGGGAACAATTCCAGGGTTGGCAGCGTCTCTTGGTTACCGGTATGGGCCAAGTGGAAGTCGCCCGATGAAGTTGTGACACGTGGAACGTTTTGGATGCAACCCGCATATTATCTAGTGTATATGTCTTCGGAGACACGGGGACTGGGAGCACCATATGAACGATGAGGAAGCTGTCCGGCGCTGCCAGGACGGCGACCACGAAGCATTCCGCCATCTGGTGGAACGATACAAGGACGTTCTCTACGGCACGGCCTGTCTCATGACGGGCAACCCATCCACCGCCGAAGAGCAGGTGCAAGAGGCCTTCCTGTCGGCGTGGCGAGGGATGAAAAGCTTCCGCATCGGACGGCCCTTGAAGCCGTGGCTGGTGCGGATCCTGGTGAACACCGTCATGGGACAGCGCAGGCGCCGTTCGATACCGGTGGTGCCATTGGAGGAGACGGCGCAATCAGCCGGTCCCGGCGACCCGGTGGAGTTGGCGGAGCAAGGGGAAACCCGGCAATGGGTGCGTTTGGCGATCTCGGTCCTTTCCGAAGAGCACCGGCAGGTGATCATGCTCCGCTACTTCACGGGACTGTCCGTGCCGGAGTTGGCGCGGGTGCTGGGATGCCGCCAGGGCACCGTCAAATCCAGGCTTTCCAGGGCGGTCCGGCGCCTGCGGGACCAGATGAGGGAACGGCCATAAATGCGGGGTGAAGGCTATGAACAGTAACGATACCCCAGAACAAGAATTGGAAAGAGCGCTTCAGGCCCACTACGAGGCCGAGGCGGAGAGGCTTCGGGCGCCGGACGACCTGTGGCAAGGCATTGCGGGCAGGCTGGAAGGGCCTTTGGGTCCGGGAGAACAGACGCCGGGCTGGCGAAGGGTTTTCACACCCAGGCAGTTGGGCCTGGCGTCTGCCTTGGCCATGGTGACCGTCGTGCTCTTCGCCTTGTCCGGGGCATGGTTCTTGTTCCCCGGCGGACCCGGTCAGAGCAGGACGGCCATCGTTGTGAGCAAGGAGGCGCTCCCCGGCGCAACCGCGGCCCCTGCTCCCACACGCGCACCTGCGGCCTCGGCCCCGACGGCGACACCCGCGCCCATGGCCTCTGCCACCAACCGGTTCCTTTTTTCTTCCGATGACGAGATTCTACAACGAGGTTCACGGGGGGCGGCCGGACCTGCCGGACCTGCCGGTGAGGCAGGGGACTTTGGCCCGGACACAGGTTTATTTAGGCCCCGCGCCGCCGAAAACCAGGGACGCGATGCTTGGGAAGTGGTAGTGCTGCAAGACTCGGCGGCAGGAGCAGCCACAGCGCCGCCGGCGCCAGCCGTATCCCCAGACGAGGACTCGGCTTCCCGTGACCCGGCTGCCGGGGACCAAGACCTGCAGGCGGCCCAGAGGCAGGTCATCTCCCAGGCCTCGGTGTCCGTCGAGGTGGAAGAGGTCCCGGCGGCCGTGGCCCAGGTGCGAGCCATCGCCGAGGGCCTCGGCGGCTTCGTGGAGCAGCTGTCCAGCTCGGGCGGACCGGAGCGCCAGCGGTCCACCATGACCATACGTGTTCCCCAGCCTGATTTCTTCACCGCCCTGGAGCGGATCAAGTCCCTGGGCAAGGTCCACAGTGAGAACCTGGGCTCCGAGGACGTGACCGAGCAGTTCATCGACCTGGCGGCCCGTCTGCGCAGCGCCCTGCGGCAGGAGGAGAGCCTCCTATCTTTGCTGGAGCGGGCCGGGCAGGTGAGCGAGATCCTGACCATCGAGCGGGAGCTCTCCCGGGTCCGGGCGGATATCGAGCGGGACCAGGGCCGGTTGAATTTCCTGGAGCGCAGGGTGGACCTGGCCACCATCAACGTGACTCTTTCTCCGCCCAGCCTGGAGACGGGAGATTCTCCCTCGGCCTCGCTGACCGTCTCAGCCCCGGACGTGCGCGCCAGCGTGGAGGCGGTCAAAGGACTGGTCTCCAACCTGGGCGGGGTGATGGACCGGGTGTTGTTGACCGGAGGGGGCAGTGGGCAAGCCGCCGACCTGAGCCTTCGCGTTTTCGCTGCCGACTTTTCTCAGGCGCTGGCCGCCATTGAGCGCGAGGGCGATGTCCTGGACCGGGAAGTGAGGGAGGGCTCGAACCCCAGCCGCAATGAGGCATCCACCCCTGAGGAGCCCGACGCCCGGATCAACCTCTCCATCCGGCGGAGGGACGCCCCGGAGCCGCCTTCGGCCTCCCTGACCGTCGTGGTGCCGGACGTGATGGGAAGCGTCAACGCCCTGAAGCAGCGGGTATCCACTCTGGGCGGCGTGATTGACCAGTCTACCATCACCGTCAGGGGCGAAAGGGACAGCGCCTTCCTATCCCTGCGCGTGTTCAGGACTGACTTTGACTCAGTCCTGGCCTCGGTGGAGGGCTTGGGAGATCTCCGCAATAAGGTGCTAAAACAAGGCATGACCGCCCTGGGCGGAGCGGAGGCAGGCGCTCAAGGACCCGGCTCAGAGCCCGGCTCACGTATCGAGGTCGACTTCGTTGAGGACGGAGGATCGTCTAACACGGGCCTGATATTAGCCGTCATCGGCGCTTCGGCAGGGGGCTTGACCCTGGTGGCTCTTTTGGGATTCCTGTTCTTCGCCGTGTACCGCGCCGGCCGCCGCGGGGTCCAGGCCTGACGCGGCTCCTGCCCGAAGGCAACGGCGGGCAAAGCGGCTTGAACGGGTAAAACCAGGGGAACTTTTCAAGGGAATGCGGCGTCTTGTCTATTGTAGGATTTGGATGTGGCAATGTTTGATGAACCACACCCCTGGTCTATAGGAGTGGAAAAATGAAGCGGTTGCTGACGATAGCCATTACCGGCCTGGCGTTGGGGTTAATTGCGGGGTGCGGTGGCCCAGCGGACATCTCAACCGGGACTCGAGGTCCTCTCGCCGATTCCGCTGTTATTTCCTCATCCACCACCGAGGCCGGTCCCACGCCGGAATCCCGGCCGGTCCAGCCATCGAGCTTTTCCGCCAGCTGTGCGTTTCGCTATTCTCCGGAAACGTTGCGGGACCGAGCCTTCGCCTTCGACGGCGATGTGATATCGGTGGAGATGCGGGTTGACCCCAATCTGCCCATAGAAGAGGGCGAAAAGCCAAATTTGGCCTGGGTCACCTTCAAGGTGAACCAGTGGTTCAACGGCGGAGAATCGCCGGAGGTGGCGATCTGGGTTGACCCGCATACGCCGGGGGGCATCTGGCCTGTGGAGCCGGGTGACCGGCTGCTGGCCGCCGGCGAATACCGTTGGGGGAATCCTCCGGAAGACCCGCTTGCCTGGGGGTGTGGCTTCACCCAGCGGTACACTCCCGAGGCCGCGGCTGAATGGACGGCTGCCATGCTTGACACTCAGGT
>JADFPM010000081.1 GCA_022562335.1 Chloroflexota bacterium | reverse complement strand
GACGATGAAGGCCGGCTGGGCACCCGGGCCTTTGGCGGACAACGCCGGGCCCGCACCTTCTTCGTGGGCGATTTCACCGGCCAGGCCCTGCTCCACGTGATGTTCGAGCAACTGATGAAATCGGGCATTCGCAGTTATGAAGAGTGGTTTGTGACCTCCCTCATAGAGGAAGACGGCCAGGTCTGCGGCGTTACCGCCCTGGAGATCCGCACCGGCCAGATGCACGCTATCCGCGCCAAATCGCTGATCTTTTGCACCGGCGGTTTGGGACGGGCATTCGAGCCCAGCACCAACGCCCTGATAGTCACCGGCGACGGCATAGCTCTTGCCTATAACGCCGGCGCCAGGCTGATGGACATGGAGATGGTCCAGTATCATCCCACCACCTTGGCCGGAAGCGGGGTATTGATATCGGAAGCTGCCCGGGGCGAGGGGGCCTACCTGCTGGATAAGAACGGCGAGCGTTTCATGGAAGCCTATGCTCCCAACATGATGGAGCTTGCTTCCCGGGACGTGGTGTCCCGGTCGGAGCAGACCGAGATCAACGCCGGCAACGGAGATAACGGTTGCATGTTTCTGGATTGCCGCCACCTGGGCGCCGCTCTGATAATGGAGAAGCTCAGCCAGATCCGCGAGATAGGCATCGACCTGGCGGGGGTGGACATGATCACGGATCTCATCCCCATCCGCCCGGGGATGCACTACATGATGGGCGGCATCAAGACCGACGTGGATGGATTGACCAACATCCCGGGCATTTACGCCGCGGGTGAGTGCGCCTGCGTCAGCGTTCACGGCGGCAACCGGCTGGGCGCCAATTCGCTGTTGGACACCATCGTGTTCGGCCAACGGTCCGGTGATCACGCCGCGGCAGCCACCCGAAGCAAAGATTTTGTGAATTTCGATGCCGATGCCGTGGTGAGAAGAGAGGAAGGCCGCATTCAGCAGATATTGGACCGGCCGCATAACGATGACCGCGTAGCCAGTATCCGCCTGGGCATGGGCCAGACCCTGAATGACAACCTGGCGGTCTACCGGCACCAGGCGGGGATGGAACAGACTCTCCACGACCTTCGTGATCTGAAGGAACGCTACGCCCACGTCCCGTTGGACAATAAGGGCTCGGTATTTAACACGGACCTGATATTCTCCCTAGAGCTGGGGTTCATGCTGGACTGCGCCGAAACCATCACCGTCAGCGCCCTGGAGCGTAAGGATAGCAGGGGCGCTCAAGCCCGTACGGACTATCCGGACCGGGACGATGAGAATTGGATGAAGCATATAGTGACGACCAAGGGGGAAGAAGGGCCGGAGGTTTCCTACCTCCCCGTCTCCATCACCCAATGGACACCCGAAGAGCGTAAATACTAGCTAAGGAAATTTCATCTGATGGATGTGACCTTAAAAATAAGGCGGTTTGACCCCAGCGTCTCCCAGCCCGAGTCTTACTGGGAGAGTTTTACCCTGTCCATAGCCGACAACGGTACCGTTCTCGACGCTTTGATCAAGATCAGGGAGGAGGTGGACGGCACTCTCAGCCTGCGTTGCTCCTGCCGCAGCTCCATCTGCGGGTCATGCGCGGTGCGCATCAACGGCCACGCCGGCTTGGCCTGTAAGATTCAGGCATCCACGGTGATGGGTGATGACGACGTCATAACCGTCGAGCCCGCGGGGGTGATGCCCGTGGTGAAGGACCTGGTGGTGGATTTTGACACGTTCTGGGAGAAGATACGTGCGGTAAAACCCTACCTGGATCACCAAGGACCGGAGCCGGAATCCGAATACATCGCCTCCAACGAGTCCATGTTGCACCTTTCCAGCGTCACCGCCTGCATAATGTGCGGGTGCTGCGTTTCCGACTGCACGGTGCTGGAAGTGGACCCCACGTTCCTGGGGCCGGCGGCCCTGGCCAAGGCCTACCGCTTCACCGCCGATCCCCGGGACGGCGACGCCGACGGCGTTTCAAAAGACAGGCTTGAAGACCTGACCAAGGCCACCGGGATGTGGGACTGCACCCGCTGCACGGAATGCGTCACCGCCTGTCCCAAGGGAGTGGCGCCGATGGACCGGATCATGGCCCTGCGAGAGCAGGCCATAGAAGCCGGGTTGACCAACACCAACGGGGCACGCCACGCCGAGGTCTTTGGCGACCTGGTGGGCCACAGCGGCCGCTTGGACGAGCTGATGCTCCCGGTCAAGACCGTGGGGATGATGAATATCCCGGCGTTGTTGAACTTTCTGCCGGTGGGTATAAGGGCCCTCACCCATGGCAAGATGCCGTCACTGATCCACAAGAGTATCGAGGGTGTGGAAGGCTTCCGCCGGCTTTATAAAAAAGCTGAGGAAGAGGGGGGGGAGTAAGCGAAATAGGTCTTGAGCCTATTTCCGTTAAGAAAGCAATAGTCTCTTCCCCCGCAAAGGGGGAAGGTTAGGCCGGTCCAACACCTAAACCCTAGTTTAACCATCACGGAGGTCCATTTTGAAATACGCGTTTTTTCCAGGTTGTGTGTCCCGTGGAGGATGCCCGGAGCTTTACACGGCCACCAAGCTGATCTGCCAGCGGTTGGACATCGAGCTGCAAGAGATGCCCCGGGCGTCGTGCACCGGCGCCGGTGTCCTGCAGGAGAAGAACCAATTCCTGGGCGATACGCTCAATGCCCGGACCTTTGCCCTGGCCGAGGAGCTGGGGTTGCCCATCCTGACCATCTGCAGCACCTGCCAGGGGGTCATGGGTCAGGCCAACCGAAGGATGAAAACCGACCCCGAATATCTGGCCAGGATAAACACCTGTCTGGCGGAAGAGGGGTTGGAGTACAAAGGCACGGCCCAGCCCAAGCACCTGCTGTGGATATTGATCGAAGACTACGGTCTGGACAAGCTCTTGGAGCAGGTGACCAAGCCATTGCACGGGGCCCGGTTGGCGCCCTTCTACGGCTGCTACCTGGTGCGGCCTCCCGACGCCCTGGACATGGAGGAAAATCCGTCCCGCCAGGACTCCCTGGAGCGGCTGATCGAGGCATTGGGCGCGACACTGGTCGACTTCGCCGGGAAGAGCCGGTGTTGCGGCTTCCCCATCTTGACCGTCAATGAGAAGAACTCGGTGGCCATGGTGGCCAAGCATACCTCGGAGGTAAAAGACCTGGGCGCCGACGCCATGGTCACCCCCTGCCCGCTGTGCCACCTGAACCTGGACGGTTACCAACCCAAGGCGGCCAAACAGGCCCGGCGTCCGATAGACATGCCCATAATCCACCTGCCCCAATTGGTGGGGATGGCCATGGGCATCTCCGCCCGCGACCTGGGCCTCCAGCGCCACATAATCAGCACCAAGCCCCTGATCACCAAGCTAGGGGTGGCGGCGGGTTAGGCTACAATTAAGATTGCGCCTGTGATACTCGCGCTAAGGACGTGTGATTGACTACCGGTACTTGTGCCTTAGACTGCTCGGACATAAAATTTGAACGCACCAGAGTCCAATAGCATGTGCGGGCCAAAGCAGGACTAGCAGGATTAAAATCCCACAATACCAGGGGAACTTACTGGCTTAAATCTATGAGAGCTGATGGACTAAATCTAGAACCGATTGTAAATGAGGCCGTAAACTCCGGTGTCTTGTTGATACAGGACAACGTGCGATTTGAAGCCAGGGAAGGTCATCTAAAGTGTCGCTTGCCCGTTGTGCAAAGCCGCGAACTTGACGTGGGCGGCATGAGGCTGGAAATCTTGAAGTCTGTGGAGTTGCCGTCGTTTAGCTTAACGTTGATTCTGAATAGACGGCGAGTGAGGTGTTACTGTTCCGACGGTATCCATACTAATCCGTCAGATTGCGCGGCGAGTCCAAGCCTAAGGTTTGACGGGTATCATAAACACTTGTGGTCAGACCAAACTGGCGATGAATGCGTATACGTACCGGATGATATACCGGGAAGCCCCCTCGAAGAAGCTTTCTACCAATTTTGTGACGAGTCGGGCATCACCTTCAATGGGACTTGGACCGACCCACCTCTTGTACAGCTACCGATGTTAGGTGGGTAACTACAATGGCCATCTGCGATTCAATATTGGACGGACTAACGAAGATGTTTTCGGGCGCAATTGATTGCGCCGAAAATGCAGACGGAGTTTTCGTCCTTACCACGCCGTTTTTTTATCCCGATCGAGACCATATCCAGCTTTATATTAGGCAACTACCTGACCATAGTTTCTTGGTTTCCGACTCCGGTCGGACGATGATGAAATTGGATACCTATGGCTTCGAGTTACGACGCAGTCCACGCCGCAGGGCTATGATATTTCAGATATCTAATTCCCTGGGAGTTCGTTATGACAATGGGCGATTTTTCATCGTCGCAGAGGAAAACCAACTAGGGCAAAAGATATGGGATTTACTGATGTCGGTCCACAAAGTATCCGACTTAGTATTTACAGTAACAGGATACACGACAGCTACTTTCGCAGATGAATTTGAAGGGTTCGTTAGCGAAAGCCATATTCAGTACGAGCGTGGCAAACAACTCGAATTCCTTGCGGGAACTGTGGAAAATGTCGACTTTTGGGTGAACCATTCACCAGTCCCCAAAGCGATATTGCTCCTGTCTGCGGGCAGCCCGGGGTATGCGGTACAGCGGTCAGACAGAGTTTACAGGACGTTCAATGAATTACGCTTGGCTAACGATAACATCGCCAGGCTATCGATTTTGGATGACCGGCAGGACGTGTGGACCGAGCCCGTAGTAATCAGGCTAAATCACGTCTCTACGGTCTTAAATTGGACTGACAAGAGGCAGGTAACTCTGGCTCTTACAAGCTAAACTTGAGCCGAACGGTGATTTACCTGCAAAATTAGGCTAAATCGACCCTCCCCGGAACGCGATCAGAATGGCGCAAGAATACTAGCCGCAAATCGGAGGCTGTTGGTATTCCCGGATCCTGAAGTCTCACTGTTACCGGTCTGAGGCCCTAAACTGACTATCCCTTGAGGGTCGGCGCCACTTCTTCAAATGCTGCTATGGTGCGTTCCACATCCTCTTCGGTGTGAACCAATGAAGGGTAGAATTTTTGGGTGCCCTTGAGGATGCCCCTTTCCAGCAGACCGGCATTGAACCGGGCCATCATTTGGCCGTCGGCCAGCGATCCGTCCCGGTAGTTGATCGCCGGCTTGTCGGTGAAGAACACGTCAAAAACCACGTTTTCTCCGCACATCTGCGCCGGCACCTGGTTCTCGGCCAAGATTCTCACCAGAGCGTCCTTCACCTTTTTGCCGGTGGCGTGGATCCGATCGTAGACGCCGGGCTGCCGCAGGATTTCCAGGGTGGCCAGTCCCGCTGCGCAGGCGATGGGGTTGCCGTTTAGGGTCCCCATCTGGTTGATCCACTCTTCTGAACTGGCCGACCGCTGGTCGAACATGGATAGGATATCCGCCCTGCCCAGGACCGCGGCCAGGGGGTAGCCGCCGCCCATTATCTTTCCCACCGTGCACATGTCGGGAATTACCCCATAGAACTCCTGGGCCCCGCCGTAGGCCAACCGGAAACCGGTGACGATCTCGTCGAAGATAAGCGGAATCTCATAGCGGGCGGTGATGTCTCTGAGTCCCTGCAAAAATCCGGGCTGGGGCGCAAATACCCGCTGCAGGGGTTCCACGATCACGGCCGCCATCTCGTCGTGGTGGGCATTTATGATGGATTCGGTGGTGTTCAGGTCGTTGAACGGCGCGATGAGCATCAGCTCCTGCAGGGCCTTGGGGATGCCGCCGCTGTTGGCTTCTCCCTGGGGGAACTCCAGGGCGCCGGAGGGCGTCACGCTCATCAAGGCGTAGTCGCTGGTGCCGTGGAAACCGCCCTCGAACTTGAGGACCTTTTCCCGGTTGCGGTAGGCCCTGGCCGCCCGCATGGCAATGAAGCAGGCGTCGGTGCCGCTGGTGGTGAAGCGTACCTGTTCGGCGCAGGGGACGGCTTTGATCAACTCTTCGGCCAGCAGCACGGCCCTTTCATTGGTGGCGAAAAAGGTGCTTCCCTGCTCCACGGCTTTCACCACCGCCTCCACCACCGCGGGATGGGCGTGGCCCAGCAACATGGGCCCCGATCCCATCAGCCAATCCACGTACTCGTTGCCGCTGACATCCCATATCCGGGAGCCGCGGCCTTCCCGAACCAGGAAATCCAGGTCGTCGCGCACCGTGATATTGCCCAGAGTGCCGCCGGGCAACAACCGCCGCGCCTTCTCCAGAAGCTCTTTTTCTCCGGCGGTTCGCTGGGAGCTGCTTTGGGTCATGGGGGAGCCTCCATCAAAGTTCCGGCAAAGTTCCGGCAAAGTTCCGGGTTTCATCGGATGCAGCGGGGTCCCATAGATCACCCGATGCCGGGTCCGCGTCGATTTGCCGGGAAATGGCCTGGCCAGATCGCTAATTATATGGGTGCGGTGGCGGAATAGACAGCTTTAACAGAATAAGATCAGCGCCCCGCCAAGGGCCATCGGCGGGGCGCTGAAACGGTTTCAGGAATGAACTGTTTCGCTGGTAGGAAACCCGTCCCGCCTAGCTCCCGGACGCCTTGGCTTCCCGCATCACGTCCACCAGTTCTTGCACGCTGGCGGCGGACGATTGCAGGGCCTTATTTTCGTCGTCGGTCAGCGCGATCTGCATGATTTGTTCGATACCGCTGGCGCCGAGTTTAACCGGCACCCCGACGCAGAGGCCGTTGATGCCGAACTCGCCTTCCAGGTAGGTGCAACAGGGCAGGATGCGATGTTTGTCCAGCAGCACCGCCTCCACCATCTGGGTGATGGCTGCCGAGGGGGCGTAATAGGCGCTGCCCTCTTTCAACAGGGCGACTATCTCGCCGCCGCCGTTGCGGGTACGCTGCACGATCTGGTCTATCTTCTCTTCGGCCATCAACTCGGTGACGGGTATGCCGCCCACCGAGGTGTAGCGCACCAGGGGCACCATATCGTCGCCGTGGCCCCCCAACACCAGGGCCTGGATGTCTTCCACCGAAACCTTCAGTTCCTGGGCGATGAAGGTGCGGTACCGGGCCGTGTCCAAAATGCCGGCCATGCCAAAGACCCGGTTGCGGGGGAACCCGCTGGTCTCGTAAACGTTTTGCACCATGGCGTCCAGGGGGTTGGTAACGGCGATGATGATGCAGTTGGGCGAGTATTTGACCACTTCCTGGGTCACCGACGAGGTGATCCGCATGTTGGTCAGCAACAGGTCGTCGCGGCTCATTCCCGGGCGGCGGGCGATGCCGGCGGTGATGATCACCAGGTCTGAATCGGCCGACTCGGCGTAATCGTTGCTGCCGGTGATCTGGACATCGGACCCCACCACGGGGCCGGCCTCCAGCATGTCCAGGGATTTACCCTGGGGCAGGTCTTCCACCACGTCGACCATGACCACGTCGGCGTATCCCAGCGATTGGATCCTGAGGGCGGTGGTGGCGCCTACGTTGCCGGCTCCCACCACGGTTACTTTGCTGCGCATTTAAACCGAATTCCTCCGAAACGAATTAAGCTCCGGCCAGCGAAAATTCTTGCCTGGCCGTGAACCGGAGTCATTATACAGTCCAGTTGGGTGCAAGGGTACCCCAAGGGTTTCGCCGGCGATTGGAGCTATGACACCTTCTGTTTTCGGGAGGCCCTCCGGCTTTCCCGTTCGATCGCCCGCTGGAGCTCCCGCTCGATCTCCTCAGGGGGTTTGACGTTGCGGAACATGAAATACAAAGCTAGGTCGTAGGTGATCTTCAAAGCCGCCGAAACCACCCAAGGGGCGGTGGCGGAAGCCGCGCTCCACAGGGCGGTGGTGGCCGCGGGCCCAAATGCGCCTCCGCTACTTTTGCTGACCATTTGAATGCTGGCCATGGCTACCCTTTCTTCGGGACCCACCACGGCCATGGTGTATGAGTCCCGGGCGGGAACGTCCATCTGGCTGAGGAAGGCCCGTACCTGCCAAAACAGTATGGCCATCCAGGCGGCGGGAGCGAAGGTGGCGGCCAAGAGGAAGAGACTGGATGGTATGTGGGTGAAGACCATGGTGTTGAGCAGACCGAACCGGTTGGCGAGCTTGGCCGATAACCAGATGGAGATTGCAGTGAGGATGTGGGAGACAAAGAATATCGTGGCCAACGATTCCAGTGCCAAGCCGAATTTGTTGGAGAACCAATAGGCGACCAGGCTTTGCATGACCATGGAAGTGGTGAAGGTGTCCACGCCGAAAAGCCCGGTCAGGGTGAAGATGCGGCGGCGGGAGGGCAATTTTAAGGGGTTGGTCCATTTCTGCTGGCTGACTTCGCCTTCTATCGCCGGCGAAATGAGGCTGTATAGAAATGCTCCGATGAGCTGGAATCCGCAGAACCCTATAAACATCAACTTGAACGATGCAAGGGCGCTCAACCCGAAGGCGTCTTGATAGAGCACCGGCAACCCGGCGGCCAACGCGCCAAACGCCGTGCCGGTCCTGGCAACGATGCTATAGATGGCGAATAGGTCGGTGCGCTTTTCGGCCGGTGCGGTATCGGGCAGACTGGCTATTTCCAGGGGCTGCGCCGGGCTTTCGCCTCCACCGCCTCCCCCGGTGGAAAGGGCTCCGGCAAATGCGATCCCGGCTAGGACCACGAACTCGTCGGCGAAGAACAGGCCTATGGCCGCCGCGGCTGACAACAGCGAGAATGTGACCAGCAGACGCCGCCGCCCCAACCTGCCGGCGGTCAGTCCAACGATGAATGCGAAAAATGCGACTCCGGCGACGCCGACGCTCAGGAAAACCCCGATCTGCAAGATGCTAAAACCCAGTTCGTTCAGGTACAACGCCATGATCACGCCGACGGAGCTTTGGGCGAAGGTGCGTATACCCCGGGCCGCGATGATCAATCGGGCGTCGCGGCTGATCCAGGACAGTGGCATGCTGTGATTGGTGGTCATTGGCGGCCAGGGTTCAATTTGACCCGCTCTCGGAGCCGGTCCTGGACTGGTTATCGGGTCCCACGATACCTCGCCGGGCGGCGTAGGCGGCCGCTTGGGCGCGGCGGGTCATGTCCAGTTTGCCCATGAGGTGGCTGATGTGGTTGCGGACCGTGTTGTCGCTGATGATCAACCGGCCGGCGATCTCCCGGTTGGTCAGCCCTTCGGCCACCAGGGCCAGCACCTCCTTCTCGCGGGCGGTAAGCAGGTCTTCGTCTCGTGATGGTCCACTCTGTTGCTCCCTCCGGGTGAGTTCGCTGAAACGCTCCAGGACGCCTGCGGTGATACTTGGCGCCAGCAAGGACTCGCCTGCAGCCACGGCGCGGATGGCGGTTAGCAGCTCCTCGCGCCCCCCGTTCTTCAGCAAATAACCCGAAGCCCCCGCCAGCACGGCCGCCTCCACCGCCTCCGACGCCGAATGGGAGGTCAGCATCAGCACCCGGACATCGGGCAGGTTACTTTTGATCTGGCGGCAGGCGTCGATGCCGTCGGTCCCTTCCATCAGCACGTCCATCAGCACCAGGTCCGGGCTTAGTTCCGACGCCATGGCCACCGCCTGGCCGCCGTCGGACGCCTGGCCCACCACCTCCAGGTCGTGCTCCAAATCCAACACCATCTTCAGACCTTCCCGCACGATGGCATGGTCGTCGACTATCAGTATCGTCGTCACTGGCATCTGCCCGACCTGACCCTAATATCTGCAATCACAAATCTTAGCTGCCAAAACCGCTCATGGCGACAAGCGGGCCGCAAATCATCACCTACGTTTTACACCAGAACGCCGGTTCGTGCCAATTCGATCCAAATGAATATTGTGTTT
>JADFPM010000080.1 GCA_022562335.1 Chloroflexota bacterium | reverse complement strand
ATCGGATCCTGTTTCAGTCACTGGGCGGTGATACCGCCGTCGATGACCAGTTCGCTGCCGGTCATGAACGACGATTCATCGGAGGCCAGGAACAGCACCCCGTAGGCCACCTCTTCGGGCCTGGCGGTCCTTCCCAACGGGACGCGCTGATCGGCTTCCTTTTGCAACTGGGCGTCGTTCATGCGGTCCCCCGCCATGTCGGTGTCGATGGGGCCTGGGTGGACCGAGTTCACCCGGATCCCCTCTTTGGCGTACTGGATCGCCGCGGATTTGGTGAAGATGCGGACCGCGCCCTTGGAGGCGTTGTATACGGGTTGGATGTAATCCTGGCCCACGATGCCCGACATGGAAGAGATGTTGATGATGGAGCCGCCGCCGGATTTGCGCATCTCTGTTATCGCCGCTTTGGTGCCCAGGAAAACCCCCTTCGCGTTCACATCCATCACCCGGTCCCACTCTTCCACGGTGGTGTCCTCAAGGGTCCCCCTGGAGACCACGCCGGCGTTGTTGACCAGTATGTCCAGCTTGCCGAACCGTTGAACAGCCTCGGCCACCACGCTCTGCCATTGGGCTTCTTGGGTAACGTCCAAGCGCAGAAAAACACACTCGCCGCCGGCCTCGTTTATCTCGGCCTCCGTCCTGCGGCCTTCGTCTTCCAAAACGTCGCCAATGATCACCTTGGCTCCTTCTTGGGCGAATAGCTTGGCCTCGGCGGCGCCCATGCCTCTGGCCCCGCCGCTGATCAGCGCTACCTTGCCTTCCAAACGCATCGTGTTGCCTCCAATCTTGCCAGGTTGGCTTTAGCCGGCCGCGGGGTCGCGTGAAGGCCTGGAGTGTTGGGTCATCCGCCCTGACGAAGAAAGGCCCCCTCGCTGTGAGGGGGCCTTTCCGACCATCCGTTCACCCGGTTTGGCTTCCGCTTAATTTCGCCGGTCCGCGATAGACCTCGCGTGCCTGGTCTATCGCACGGACGCGGCCGGCCACCAGGGTTTCCTGCCGCTCGGCCGCCCACCGGTTGGACGCGGCGGTGCTCACCACGGTGCCCTGGAATTGGGGCATCACGTAGCGGGCCAGAAGCTCGTAGCTGTGCAGCATCTTTTCCCTGGGCGCCCAGTCCACGGTCTGGACCAGGAAGCCGCCGAAGCCGCCGCTCTGTTCTTCCAGCCGGTGAATGGCTTCGATGCAGTCGTCGGGCGTGCCGATGATCCACGAACCGTTGTCCGACATCTGGTCGATGACCTTTTCCAGAGGCCCGTCGAATATCGCTTTGCGGCCATTGGTGCCCTCGGAATATTCCCTGAGATACCGGCCCGAACCAATCCGGGCATCTTCCAAAGCCTCTTTCCGGGTTTCCGCCAGGTGCACCGGCAAAACCAACCGCCAATCGTCGCGGTTCATCGTGTGGCCGTGCTCGGCGGCCGACTCTTCGGCCACGGCCCACAGTCCCTTTAGGTCCGCGGGGCCTGCCGAGGGGTCTCGGGGAACGGTGATGGTCAGGACGGCCGCGCCGTGCTTCCCGGCCAGGGTCACCCCGGCGCCGGTCTGAACCGATGCCACCGCGATGGGCATGTGCGGCTTCTGGTATGGCCGTAGCTGTAACAGCCCTTCGTTCAGCTCGAACCAGTCGCATTTATAGGTTACCGGCTCGTCTTCGGTGAACAGACGTATGATGACGCCCAGGGACTCGTCCATGCGCGCGCGTTGGACTTCGGGGGGAATGCCCATCATATAGGCATCGCCGGGCAGCGCGCCGGGGCCGACGCCCAGCATCACGCGCCCGTGGGTCATGTGGTCCAGTTGCACCATGCGGTCTGCCACCATCAAGGGATGGTGGTAGGGCAGGCTGATCACCCCGGAGCCCAACTTGATGTGCTTGGTTCGGTCGGCCGCCACAGCCATAAAGATCTCTGGGGAGGCGATGATCTCCCAGCCGGCGCTGTGGTGCTCGCCGATCCAAGCTTCGTCGTAACCCAGATGGTCCAGCCATTCCACCAGTTCCAGGTCCCGGTCAATGGCCAGGGTGGGGTTCTCCCCGACCCGGTGAAAGGGGCCCAGGAAGACACCAAATGTCATTCGTTCGGGAAGCGGCATAATCGATCCTCCTCCGCTAGGCTTGGGTGGTCCCCGGTGACATCCGGGGCATTATTGATTCGTGACGCGATTATACTACGCTGCAGGCCGCCGGGAGCAGAGCCACCGGCCACGGCCGCGGCCCCTATGCGTGACCGGTTGAAATCCTTTATATTCTAACGAGTCCAGTTGGCAGGTTGGCTAAGCTGACGGATCACGGACGGGGGACTGAAATGACGACCGGCGACTATTCGGGGATCGACGAAGACGTGGCGGAGATACGGCGCAGGGTCGATGCCCTTACCCTGGACTTGCAGGGGCTTGGATTGGACATCCGAGTCTCCACCGAGGAGTACGGCCCGGAAAATAGTCCCGAGGGTGGCCTCAGCCGTACGTTGACCTTTAGTTTTACCGTCTGGGACCGGGAGAATTGATGGATGTCAGGGCCAGCAGGCCAAATATCCGGCAGAATCACAGGTAGCGTTCCATGTTGGCAAACCGCTCGGGGTAAGAGGATTTGGGTTGGGTTCCCCCAACGGTCATCCATCGCCCAACAGAACCGAACCAGATAGTCAAAAACAGGATGGATGAACCGGTGGGTCTAGCCAAGCTGCGCGCACTGGCGGATCCAGCTCCGGACCGCCTGGATGCCACTTTAGAGCCACCGGTCACCTACCCAGCGGCTGCCTGGGCAGGGGCCTGTTCAAAGGCCATGGTGACGTAGCGTACGAATATGGCGCCTACGGGCGATCCCAAAGGTGCGTTGGCCACCAACAAGGCGATCACGTGCTTGCCGCCGGGCACGGCCGGTTCCTCGATCATTGCCCTCTTGGGCGTGTTGTTGCCGGTCACGACACCGATGCTGCCGTCGATCTTGCCGTCGATGTATATCTCGCCGTAGTTGTCCACGTTGGTCTCAAAATAGACTCGGTTGCCCGCCACCTTCTGCCCCTTGACCTCCTCGGGCATGGTGAAGGCCAGCCGGTACCAGGCGAAGGTGAACCCCACCGACAGGCGGTCTTGAACGTTCACGTCCTGGTCCCAGCCGGAATCGTCATATTCGGCCAGGCGGGCGGGACTGCCCAACATCTCCGCCACCAATCCCTGGTTGGGTTCCCCCGGGACCAGCCCCGGCGCCCGGCTCCAACCGGAGGCCGACAATATCTGCATGCTTTCCTTGCTTTCCAGGTCCAGAGCAACTCTAGCCATATCATTTCACCTTGATAGATATACTTGGCCGCCAAAGCCCGATAGGCATACCCCGGCGGACCCGGCCAAACCGCATACTAACACCGCCGCCGGTGGCTAGGGAAATGGCCGCGAATCCTCACCGCTTGAAATGGGGTATCACGTCGTTGCCCAACACCCGGATGGTCTGCAGGGCCTGTTCCCGTTCGTCCAGGGCGCAGCGGAACAAGACGTGGGTGACCCCTGCCCGCTCCATGTCTTCCAGGTATTCGATGCATTCGGCGGGGCCTCCGGTGATCAGGGATTGCTCCACTTGCTGGGCGGTGAACCCCCTGTATCCATTCTCGAAGAGCGTCTGGGCTTCCCGATGGCCGGCGTCCGAGGTGGGAGCCAGGTGGGTGTCTCGCCGGAGCACGATGTCCATGTCCCGTTCGTCGCGCCCGAGTTCTGCCAGAGAGTCCCGGTAGACCTGAATCCCCTGCTTGACCACGTCCGGCGTCCAACCAGGCACGATGGCCCAGCCATCGCCCATCCTGGCGGCCCGTTTTATGGCGGGTTCGGCGCCACCGGCGATCCACATGGGGAGCGGTTGGGAGATGGGCTTGGGATTCAGGGATATGGGCGCGTCGATGGAATAGTGGCGGCCCTGGTAGGTGACGCCGTCCTTCTCCAATAGCAGCCGCATGATCTCGAAGGTCTCCTCAAACCGGGAAACCCTGACCCTCTGGGATGTCCCAAAGGCGGTGAACGCCGCCGGGTCGTATCCCAGGGCGTTGATCACGGTGATGCGTCCGCCGCTGATGACGTCCAGGGTGGCCAGTTGTTCCGCCAACAGGATGGGATTGTAGAAGGGCAGCAGGAACAGGGGCAGCAACCGCATATCGCCGCTGATGGACGACAAGCTGGATATGGCCGGAAGCACCGCCACGTAATGGTCGGCGGTCAGGTGATGGTCGCCCAACGAGAAGGAATCAAACCCCAGTTGGGCCATCAGCTTGACCTCTTCGACCAGGTTTTCCATAATCACGGTGCTGTCCCGGCTGATGGAGTAGCTCGATGTCAGCGACATGCCGATCTTCATGGTGTGTCCCTCCCAGGTTCGGCCTGAATTCGTTGCCTGAATTCGTTGAATCATTGCGGCGCCATACTACTATGGCGTGCCGGCCCGAGATAGCCCGCCCCATCATTCCAGCGGCGGCTATATCCCGGCCCCCAATAATACCCTGGACTAATGCCCTGGACGCAAATATCCGCTATGAGGTACGGCCAATGACGAATAAAGCCAACCCGCGAATCATCGCCATAGAAGAGCACTATTGGGACCGGGAGGTCGCTGAGACTTTCCAAGACGGCGACGCGGTGCGCAGGAGGTCTCCCATCATCGAGCGGTTGTACGACTACAGCGAATTGCGGATTCAGGAGATGGACGAAGCGGGCATCGATTTCCAGGTGTTGTCCCACGGCGCGCCGTCCACCCAGCGGGGTGACGCGGAAACCTCGGTCAAACTGGCCCGCAACGCCAACGACCGGCTATACGATATCGTGGGCGCTCACCCAGACCGGTTTGCCGCCTTCGCCGCCCTGCCCACCCCCGATCCCTTGGCCGCCGCCGCCGAGTTAGAGCGTTGCGTCACCAGGTTGGGGTTCAAAGGCGCCATGGTGCACGGCCTGACCAACGGCGTGTTCTTCGACGACAAGCGGTTCTGGCCCATCTTCCAGGTGGCCCAGGAACTGGACGTACCGCTGTACGTGCACCCGGCCACGCCCCATCCCGCGGTGGTGGAAGCCTACTACCAGGACTACCTGAAGGATTTTCCCTCCCTGCTCACCGCCGGCTGGGGGTTCACCGTGGAAACCGCCACCCAGGGCATCAGGCTGGTGCTGTCGGGGGTGTTTGACGCCTATCCCGGCGTGAAGATCATCCTGGGCCACCTGGGCGAGGGCCTGCCATTCTATTTGTGGCGGATCAACCAGGCCCTGGCGCGTCAGGGCAACCGGGACACCTCATTCTCGTTCCGGGATTATTTCTGCAAGCACTTCTGGATCACCACCAGCGGTTTTTTCTCCAACCCCGCCCTGCTGTGCTGCGTCATGGAGATGGGTGTAGACCGCATCCTCTTCTCCGTCGATTACCCATTCGTCGACAACCAACCCGCCGCCGACTGGATACCAACCATTCCATTGAGCGCCGAAGACAAGGCCAAGATACTCAGCGGCAACGCCGAGAAGTTGCTGAAACTGTAGGGGATTGCTGAATCGTCAGATAGGTCCGCAAGCTGATTGGTGAAGGCTGGTTTGACAGCCTAGTTGTCCAACAGCGCGCGGCGCACCTTCTCGGCGTAGATGGGCAGGTCTTTGATTCTGGCGCCCACGGCGTCGGCCACGGCGTTGGCGATGGCCGGCGCCACCGGGCCGCAGGGGTTTTCGCCGATGCCCCGGGAGTTGTAGGGCCCCGGCCCGATCTCCGATTCCAAGAGGACCGTCTTCAATTCGGGTATGTCCCGGATGTTTAGTATCTTGTATTCGCCGAAGTTGGGGCCGGTGACCCGGCCTTCCTCCACGTTCAGGTCCTCGGTCAGGGCGTAGCCGATGCCCTGGATCACCGCGCCGTCGATCTGGCCCTGGTGGTCCACCGGGTTGAGCACCTTCCCCACGTCGTGGGCCGTGGTGAAGCGCAGGAGGGTCACCTCGCCGGTCTCCGGGTCAACCGACACCTCGGCCACCTGGGCGGTGAAAGACGACGTGGGAGAGCGCTCTGGGTCCAATACGTGGCCCCTGGCCACCACCGGCCGCCCCAATTGGGCCAATAGCTCGGCCCACGGCCTGCTTTCTGAAGTGTCCCGGCGCACCACGTTTGCGCCCCGGATCGACGTCTGCTCTTCGGGCCAGCCCAGCAGGTCGGCGGCCACGCTCAGCATCTCTTTGGACGCTTCGGTGGCCGCTCGATATGCCGCCAGTCCCGCCACCCGGGTCACTCGGCTGCCGCCGACCCCGGTGTCGAAGGGCACGGCGTCGGTGTCCCACACCTCCACCTTGATATCTTCGGCGAGAACCCCCAGCTCTTCGGCGACTATCTGCCGCAGGAGCGTGTAGGTGCCGGTGCCCGGCTCGAAGATAGACGTGTGCACCGTCACGGCGCCGTCTTGGCTCATGGTGACCGACGCGTGGCACTCGCCGCCGGCCACGGGACGGTCGCCCATCGCTATGCCCCGGCCCACGTTGGGCGCTTTGGGGGTTCCGTAGCCGGAAGCCGATATCGCGGCCTCCAAAGTCTCTTTGGCCCTGATGTTGGTATAGACGGTGCCGGTGGGGTTTTCGTCGCCCTCCTCGATCAGGTTCTTCCGGCGGAATTCCAACGGGTCCATGCCCAATTCACGGGCCACCAGGTCCATCTGGGATTCGGCGGCGAATACGGCCTGGGGCTCGCCGGGGGCGCGCATGAAGCCGCCGGGGACGGTGTTGGTGTACACCTGGACGCCCTCAAGTTGAACGTGGGGGATCTTGTATGGCCCGCCGGCCTTGGACGCGCCGCCCAGGTTAACGCCGGGGGCGGGTTTGAAGCCTCCGTAGGCGCCGCTGTTGAACAATACCCTGGATTGGTGGGCCACCAGGGTCCCGTCCCGCTTGACGCCGGTTTTCATCTGGATCAACGCGGCGTGGCGGGGGTTGCCGGCGATGAACTCCTCCACCCACTCCATCACCATCTTCACCGGCCGTCCGGTGCGCACCGCCAGGAAATAGGTCAGCGGTATGTTCATCGGCGAGCCCTTGCCGCCGAAGTCGCCGCCGATGTTGACCGGGTTCAGCCGGATGCGCTCTTCGGGAAGGCCCAAGGCCGCCGACAATTGTTGCTTGATGGCGTAGGGCACCTTGCACGAAGCCCATATCTGTACCCGCCCCTGGTCGTCAAGCCAGACCAAACAGGTATGGGTCTCCAGGTATGCCTGGTGCTGCCGGGGAACGGTGAACGTATTCTCCACTATCAGGTCGGCCTGGCTGAACCCCAACTCGATGTCTCCTTTCCCCCATGTTTCGCTGACAAAGGCGTTGGAGGGCGAGTCCAGCAGGGCGGGCAGGCCAACGTAGCTATTGACGTCGGGATGCAGGATCGGGGCGCCGGGCTCCAGGGCTTCCAGCGGCTCGAAAACGGCGGGCAGCTCTTCGTATTCCACGTCGATCAGCAGCAGGGCCTCTTCGGCGGCGTCCCGGTCCGCGGCGGCCACGGCGGCGACCCTCTCGCCGATGAAACGCACTTTATCCTCCGCCAATATCGGCACGTCGTACAGCCGCCGCCCGTACCGGATGCCCCGCACGTCTTCTCCGGTGAGGACCGCGTGGACCCCCGGCACCGCCAATGCCTTGGACACGTCGATATTGACGATGCGGGCGTGGGGCAACGGGCTGCGCAACGCAACGCCCCATAGGGTATCGGGCAGGTCGATGTCAGCGGTGTACAGCGCTCCGCCGGTAACCTTTTCCTGGGCATCCAGCCTGGGGACGGACCGGCCGATGTTGGTATAAGTGGTCATTTATATCTCTCCGCTAGCATGGGTGTATCAGGGGCCGTTGGTCTTGAGGTTGATGCCCCTTTTGCCGGGGTTGATCGGGTGATCGTGCTGCCGCGTCAACCCCGGTTCGAGCCCAGTCCCGGAGGCTATTCCAGTATCGGTTTTACCTCGGGATCAACCGTGACTCCACGGGCTCCAAAAAGATCCCAGGGGCTGAAGGCTTCCACAAAGGCCTTGGCGTCTTCCAACGTCTCAAACCCCTTCTTGGAACGGTCCGGGTCGTACCCGGTGGTTTTGGCGTAGGCGTCTATTCCGCGCTTGGACTCCCGGTACCCGCCAATGATCTCCTCTTGCCCTTCATCGTCGCCAATGACCAGGTTCTGACCCCGTCTCACAGTTCTCCAATAAACATTCATGCGCATCTCCTCTGCCCATGTGAATTTTTACGATCGCGCCATTTGGCTTGGTTTGTCGTTGGTGGCTTGCCAGGAACATTATAGTCCGTGGGAACGGTGCTCACCGGGTGGAACGTGAGGGTGGTTGTGGCAGAGGCAGGAGCAAGCCGGCCGATCCATTCGGCCACGAAACTCCCCGGATATTGCCGGGGAGTTTCGTTTCGACGGCCAGACCGGGCTAGAAAATTGGGATGGACAACGGGGTTGACCCGTTACGCGGAAGTCGCCGCCACCACCATGGCGCCAATCGCGATGGTGGGCAGGTCTACCTGCACCGGGGTCCACTGCTGGCCGGCATCGTCGCTGCAATAGATCTTGCCGCTATCGGTGCCTGCATATACCCGGTTCTGAATGACGGGGTCCCAGTCGATGGCCACGACCATGTCATCGCCGGCCCCGACTGATTCAATCAATTTCCACTGGTTTCCGCCGTCGGTGGAACGGTAGAACTGGGGATTGCTCCGGCGGGCGTTTTCCGACACGGTGACCAGCACCAAGTCGGCGTCGTGGGGTGCCGCGCTGATGTGCAGGGTGTATCGGCGTTCAAGTCCATTGTTGATCACTTCCCAATGGCCGCCGCCGTCGTCGCTACGATACGGGGCCTGAGCGGTGGCCACGTAGACCCGGCGAGGATCCGCATCGCTGATGTTGACCAGGTGGATGTCGTCATGCAGTCCTTGCATCTGAGTCCAACTTTTGCCCCCGTCGCTGGACTTTACTATTCCCCCGACCTCTATGCCGGCATACATCGTGTCCGGGTCGCCGGGCTCGGTTCGCAACTCCCGCACGTGGGAGAGCCGGCCTCCGTGGAAGGTCCACGTATCAGACTCGGGCACTTCTTGAAAGCCGGCGCATTCTTCCCAGGATTCGCCGCCGTCACTGGAGCGGAACAGGGCCGCCGGCTCGCTGCCGACGAAAACAGTTCCTGGATCTTTAGGATGCGCCAACACGCTGTGGGCGTAACCGGTGGGATATGACGTCAGATGCCGCCAGGTATCGCCCCCATCGACCGTTTTGAAGACACCCGCCTCGTAGGCGGCTAAATAGGCGTGGCTAGGTTCTACCGGGCTCACCGACAGGCGGGCGGCGGCATTGGCCAGTGGCGTCATCTTGCCCCGTTTCCAGGTGATCCCACCGTCGGAGGTGTTCAAGGCACATACGCCGTCGTGGGTCCCGACGTAAATCCTGCGGTGCAAGTCATTCCCCTGTGTCATAGCAGATCCCCTCCTGGTGTCGAGCCTCCGCTCCGAATTGCAGTCGGCTAATTATACGTCAGTTGCGAGAAGGGCGGCGGATTCACCGGACCGCTGATGGCAACGGGCCGCTATCACGTTTGACGCCATTCGTGCACGCTGCTAAACTGCCGCCCAACATCTGATGATTTAGATTCCGGGCAGATTCCCAAATGTCTAAAGGACGGAGGTGTCAGCTATGCCATCAACAGTATTCGCGGTCCCCATCCAGGCCGGCAAGACCGATGCATGGAAAGCAACAATCGCCGAAATGAAAGGGCCCCGCAAGAACGAGTATCTACAGGCCCGGAAAAATCTCGGGATCAC